>NZ_CANPWG010000048.1 GCF_947581915.1 Candidatus Palauibacter scopulicola | reverse complement strand
CGCGGCACCCGCATCCTCTCCTTCCAGGACAAGAAGCGGATCGCCGTGACCGACGCGCAGGGCAAGCCCAGGCGGGACGCCGAGGGCAAGAAGGTCTATCGCTACGAGAAGCTCAAGGCGCCGTTCGTGCGCCAGTACACCGTGTTCAACGCCGAGCAGGCCGACGGGCTGCCCGAGCGCGCCAACCCGACGCCCGAGCCGCTCTGGAAGGTCCACCAGGAGGCCGAGCGGGTGATGGAGGACGTGGGCGTGCCGGTCCGCCACGTCCAGGGCGACCGCGCATACTACCACATGAAGCGCGACGAGATCGTGCTGCCCGAGCGCGGCCAGTTCCCGTCGGCCAACCACTACTACCAGACGGCGCTCCACGAGCTGGGCCACAGCACCGGCCACGAGAGCCGGATGAAGCGCGAGACCCTCATCGAGGGGATCGACGGCGGGTTCGGCTCGCCCCAGTACGCCCGCGAGGAGCTGCGGGCCGAGATCAGCGCCATGATGACCGGTGAGCGCGTGGGTGTCGGGCACGACCCGAGCCGTGGCGCGGCCTACGTCGAGGGCTGGATCCAGGCGCTCGAGGAGGACCCGCGCGAGATCCGGCGCGCGGCCGCGGACGCGCAGAAGATCTCCGACTTCGTGCTCGGCCGTCACCGCGAGCGCGTCGCCGCCCGCGACCCCGTGGCCGTGGCGGCGGTCCGGACGCCCGCGCAGGGACCGCAGAGGATCGTTGTCCCCGTGCCGAGGATCCCGGTCCCCGAGCGCGGCTTCGGGCCGAGCCGCTGAGCCGTGAGAGGAAGAGAGATGTTCGGCCGCGAGGCCGAACCGGACCCCCGTTCTGCCGCGCCACCCAGCCGCGCGAGCCATCGCGCTCGGATGCGGAACGGCCATCGCCGAGAACACGCAGCGGGCCGGGACGGCGGGTCCATCTCCTTCCCCGACCGGTGCGCCGGGGCGCTGACCGACATCGGCGTCCACGGCGCGGTCTCCTACCGCGACTTGGCCGAGGTACACTTCGGCGGCCATCCGCTCACCACCCGGCGCGCCGTGAACGCCTGGATCCGGGACGGTCTGGTCGAGGAGCACGCGGCCACCGGACCGAAGGGCAACCCGTTCAAGGTTCTCTCGCTCACCCCCAAGGGCGTGGCCGAGGCGCGGAAGCTCGCCGCCGAGCGCGGCATGGATCCCCGGCAGGAGATCCGGCTCGCCCGCGTCCGGCCTACCGAGGCCGCACACGACACCGCCATCCACCGCGCCTGCCGGATCGAGCGCAAGCGGCTCGAAGCAAGCGGCGCCGCCGTGCGGCGCGTCCGCCTCGACACCGAACTCAAGAGCAGGATCGCGCGCGCCAGCGAAGGCGCGCGGAAGCGCGGCAAACGGGCCGCCGACACCGAGCGCCACCGGATCGCGCGCGAACTCGGGCTCCCCATCGACGAAGACGGCCGGGTGCTCTACCCGGACGCGCAGATCGAGTACGAGGACGCCGACGGGCGAACCGGACGCGTCAACGTCGAGGCCGTCTCCGGCAGCTACCGCGAGGCGGCCGTCCGCGCCAAGGCCGCGGCCGGGTTCGCCATGCACGCCAACGGACCGGCGGCTGCGGGGCTTCTTCGCAGGCTGGGCCTCGGCAGTGAGAAAGGCTCCTGGCTCCGCGGCCCGGCCGACCGCGATCCCGCCACAGTCGAACTCTGAAGAGAAGGAGAACCAACATGCAGCCCTGGAAGATCAGCGCGGGACTCACCGCCGCACTCGCCGGATCCGCGTTCCTGCTTGGCGGCGCCCGCCTCGAATACCTCTCGCTCCACTGGCCAAGGATCCTCGCGGAACACGGCGTCGCGCTCGCGCTGCACGCCGCGCTCGCCCTCACCACCATCGCGGCCGCGATCTACATGGTCGCCCGCACCACCGGGCTCGCCGACCTCGGCCGGCGCGTGGATCTCGCCGAACGGTCCGTCCGGCGCGGCGAGGGCGATCCCGGCCTCGCCGACGCGCTCCATCAGGATAGGCAAGGAGACTGGAAATGACCCGCAAGCGCCGAAGGAAGAACGAGCCCGCGTCCGTCGAGGGCCTGCCCGCCGACTGGCGCAAGCAGGCCAAGGCGCTCCGCCGCTACGGGGGCGAGACCCCGGCCACGGCGATCGAGCGGTGCGCCGACGACCTCGAAGCCACCATGCGCGAGCAGGACGAGACCACGTTCTCGCTCGTCGAAGCCGCGCGCGAGAGCGGATACTCGAAAGACCATCTGGGCCGCCTCGTGCGGGAAGGCAAGATCCCCAACGCCGGGAGGCCCAACGCGCCAAGGATCCTGCGCCGGCACCTGCCCCTCAAGGCGCCGTCCGGCCCGCGACTGGCGG
>NZ_CANPWG010000047.1 GCF_947581915.1 Candidatus Palauibacter scopulicola | reverse complement strand
GTGATACATCTAACAATACATCAACAACTTGCGAGTTTGCGGACGAGAACTAGCTAGGAGACGTTCCCGCGGGAACGTGAGGTCCGGCGGTGCTACTCGCACCCGCCGCCCGCAGGTGTCAGATTTCGATCCGGAGCAGGGGAGGAAGGGGAAGTTCGGGGCAACTCGAGAGGGAGGTTGAACGATGGGCGCCAGTGCGACAGGCATCGCGCGGTCGTGCGGGCGAGGCGTGACGCGGCGGTTGGCGTTCATGGCGTTCGCGCTGACCGCCGGGTGGCCGATGGCGGCCGCGGGGCAGGAAGCGGGCCGGGTGGCGGGCGTGGTCCGCGCCGAGGACACCGGCGTGCCCGTCGAGGGCGCCGCCGTTCGGCTGGCGGGAGGGGACGTCGCAGTGGCTGAAACCGTTACGGGCGCGAGCGGCGCCTTCTCCTTCGACGGCATCGCGCCGGGTGAGTATGTGCTCGGCGTGCGGCGCATCGGGTTCGCCGCGTACAGCGTGCCGCTGGAAGTGGGGCCTGACGAGCCGGCCCCGCTCGATGTGCGGCTATCGCTGGACCCGGTCGCGATGGAACCGCTGGAAGTGGATGTCGAGGGCCGGCCGCTCCGCTTGGTCGAGACGGGCTTCTACGATCGGCTGGAGGAGGGCTGGGGCACGTACTTCGAGCCGGAGTGGATCAGAACCCAAAGCGCGGGCTTCACCCGGTTGCCGCACTTCCTGTCAAACCTGCAGCAGCGTGCGCCCCTGTCCCGCTGTCCCACGGTGCAGGTCTGGTACGACCGGAAGTTCATCGGCGAAGTGTCTGGCTGGGGGACCAGCAAGCCGGCGTCGATCAATCCGGCCGGCACGTACCAGTCCCCTGTGGGGCCGGCCGCGTACCTGTTGGACGAACTGTCCGTGACGGATCTGGGTGCCGCCGAATTCTACCAGCCTTCGTCGCCGATCCCGCTCTTCGCGCTCAACGACATCACGATCTACTGCGGCGTCATCATCCTGTGGTCCAACTGGATGGCGCAGTTGGGGGGACACGTGCCGCAGATCGACGTAAGGCTCTGCGAGCCGGTCGGCGGTGTCGGTGCAGTGACGCTGGACGGGATCGTCGAGGACCGGCTCACCGAGGTGCGGCTGCCGGCGGCCCGCGTACGGGCGTCGTTCGCGCGGGCCGACCAGGCGGGGTCACTCCCCGAAACCGAAGTGCGGTCCGACTCGACCGGCCGCTTCCGGCTCTGCGATCTCCCGTCGGGCACTGATGTCACACTGGTGCCCTCGTACGGTCCCCAACCGGGCGAGGTCGCCACTCTCCGCGCCGAACCCGGCGCCGCGGCGCGCCTGGTCGTCCCCGTCACGATGCCGGGATCGGTCGCCGGGCGGGTCGTGAACGGGAACACGGGGCGGGGGTTCCCGGCCGTGCCCGTCATACTGGTCGGCACCGACATCCGAGTCGTGACCGATGCTGCCGGCCGCTTCGCGATGGAGGACCTGCCGCCCGGCTCGTACCAGGTGCGGGCCGACTGCGGCGGCTTCGGGTCGCCGACGCCGCGGGTCGTCGTCTCGGAGGCCGGGCAGGCCCGCGTCCTCCTCGTCCTCGAGCCCGAAGACCGCTCCGGCCGGGACTTACGCCGCTGCGACAACTGACACCGCCGGGGTCAGGCGGTGCTGGGGACCTCGTCGGAGTGTTCGATGCCCGCTCCGCCCATCGCGGTGCCCGTGCCTACGGTGATGACGCCGAAGATGAGGTCGTTGAACAGGGCCTGGGCGTTGGCGAGATATCCGTGGATGAAGGGCGACAGCATGCTGTAGGCGCCGAGGGCGATGAGTCCCCATCCGCTGATCCGGTTGATGCCGAGGTTGAAGGTGATGGTGACGACGAGGATGGAACCGCCGAGTACCACGCTGTGCCACCACAGGAAACCGAACGGGTATCCCCAGATGAACGGGGCGCCCAGGAACCAGAGTCCCAGCGCGAGACCGACCCAGCGTGACGCCATCGAACCTCTCTCGGAAGAAACCGGATGAACCGTCGAACCGGCGCCTATGATGCGCGCCGGAAGGGGCAAAGGCAACGTCGCTACAGGCGGGTGCGGCGGAGGCGGTTCGCGTTCGTGACGACGGAGATCGAACTCAGGGCCATGGCGGCCTCCGCGAGCACGGGGTGGAGAAGGCCGAGGAAGGCGACGGGGATCGCGACGACGTTGTAGACGTAGGCCCAGAAGAGGTTCTCGCGGATCTTGCGGAAGGTGGCGCGGGAGAGCTTCGTCGCGCGCAGCACGGAGCGCAGGTCGCCCTGCACGAGGGTGATGTCCGCGGCTTCGATCGCGATGTCGGTGCCGGTGCCCACGGCGATGCCGACGTCGGCCGCCTTGAGCGCCGGGGCGTCATTGATCCCGTCGCCGACGAAGGCCACGGTGCGCCCCTCGGCGCGGAGTTGCCGCACGGCCTCGACCTTGTCGGCGGGGAGCAGCCCGGCCCGGAAGTCGTCGATGCCGAGATGCTCGGCGACGGCGGCCGCCACGGCTTCATGATCGCCGGTGAGCATCACGGTCCGGAAGCCGCGGCGGCTCAGCTCGAGGAGGGTTTCCCGTGCGTCGTCCTTCACCGGGTCGGCGATCGCGATCGCGCCGAGCAGCCGCCCGCCGGCGGCCACCCAGGCGATCGTGCGCGCGGCGTCGCGGAAACGCCGCTCCACCTCGGCGATGTCCTCCTCCGCGATGCCCTCCTCGCGCAGCAGCCGCGCGCTCCCCACGGAGACACGCTGGCCATCGACCTCGCCCACGATGCCCATCCCGACCCGGGCCTCCACGCCGCTGGCACGGGAGAAGGGGATGCCGCGGCCGCGCGCCTCGTCGACGACGGCGCGGGCGAGCGGATGTTCCGAGGCGTCTTCCACTGCGGCGGCGAGCTCGAGCAGCCGGGCCTCGGCATCAGCCGCGCTCGCATCGGCCGGACTCCCGTCGTCGATCGCCGCGCGCGCCGGATCCACCGCCGGACCGGCGTGCACGAGAACGTCGACCACGCGGGGGGCGCCGCGGGTGAGGGTGCCGGTCTTGTCGAAGACGAGGGTGTCCGCCCGGTCCAGCGTCTGGACGGCGGCTCCGTCGCGGATGAGGACGCCGCGCGTGGCCCCGAGGCCGGTGCCCACCATGAGCGCCGTGGGGGTGGCGAGTCCGAGCGCGCAGGGGCAGGCGATGACGAGCACCGCGACCGCCGCGTAGAGCGCGAGCGAGAGGCGGCCCAACTCGGGGTTCACCCACGGGATGAATCCCGACGCCCAGCGCGCGGCGTCCGTGAAGATTCCGGGCACGACGAACCAGCCCGCGAAGGCCGCCAGCGCGACGACGAGGATGACGGGCACGAAGATGGCGGTCACCCGGTCCGCGAACTCCTGGATCGGGACCTTGCTCGCCTGCGCCTCCTCCACGAGGCGGATGACATTGGACAGGAAGGTGTCCTCGCCCACGCCCGTCGCCCGCACGCGCAGCGCCCCGGAGTGATTGACGGTCGAACCGAGGACGGAGGACCCCGGTTCCTTCTCGACCGGAATCGACTCTCCCGTCGCGAGCGACTCATCGACCGCGCTCCTCCCATCGAGGACGACGCCATCCGTGGGGATCTTCTCGCCCGGGCGGATGATCATCACGTCGCCCACCGCGACGTCGCGGGTCGGGATCTCGAGTTGGGCGCCCTCCCGCTCCACGCGGGCCATCGGCGCCTCGAGCGACAGCAGCGCCTGGATCGCCGACGAGGACCGCCCGCGCGCCTTTGCCTCCACGTAGCGGCCCGTGAGGTGGATGGCGGCGATCATCGCGCCCACCGGCGCGAAGTTCATGATCATCGGGGCGAACCCGAGCACGTGGAGGACCGCCCACGCCCCCGTGAGTACGGAGACGCCGGCCCCGAGCGCGATGAGGACATCCATGTTCGGCGTGCGGCCCCGCGCCGAACGCCACGCGCTGCGCAACGTCGGTCCCCCCGGCCCGGCGAGGACGGCGGCCCCGAGCAGCGTGACGCCCAGGTCGAAGACGAGGGGCGATGGCCAGCGCAGGCCCGCGAACATCTCCGGCAGCATCCACACCATGGCCGGGACGGTGAGCGCCCACGCGGTCCACATGGTTTTCCGCGCCTCGCGCGAGCGGGCTTCCGCCTCCGCGAGGCGCGAGCGCTCCGCCTCTCCGCGGTCCACGTCCGCGATGGGTTCGATCTCGTAGCCGGCCCCTTCGACGGCCGCGGCGAGTTCCTCGAAGCCCACGTCCCGGGTGAGCGTCAGCGTCGCGGATTCGGCGGGCAGGCTCACCGCAGCCTCCACGCCGTCGACCGCGTTGAGGCTCCTCTCAACGGAGCCGACGCAACCGGCACAGTGCATGCCGGAGATCCGATAGGTCCTCCGCTCAGGGGTCGGTGTGGCGGTCGATCCGTCCATCGTCATCCTTCCGCCGCTAACGGCGTGAGATCCCTTCCCCGGCGGTGGCGGCGTTTTGCCGGGGGCTGCTAGTGTACTGTCGCACAAACCCAGGAGTCACCGAGCTACACTAGACGCGGGGCCATGTTCAGAAAACTCAGGCAGATGGTCGACGAGGCGCTCGACCGGATGGAGGCGAAGCAGCCCGGGGCGTCCGAGGACGACATCGACCGCGTCATCCGCGCCATGCGCCAGGAACTCGTCGATACGCGGGCGCGGATCTCCGAACTCGAGGGGCTGCTGGAGTCGCAGGTGCGCCAGGCCGACAAGGAAGGGGAGGCGGCCCGCGTCGCCGAGCGGCGCGCGGCGAAGGCCGCGGAGATCGGGGATGCCGAGACGGTGGAGGTCGCGAACCGGTTCGCGGCGCGGCACCGCCAGCGGCTCGAGGTGCTCGTTCTCAAGGCCGAGGGGACGCAAGCCGAACTCCAGCAGCAGAAGGCCGAAGCGGCGCAGGGCGCGGAACAGTTGAAGAGCGCCATGGCGCGGCGGGATTCGCTCAGCGTGCAGCAACGGCGCGCGCAGGCGATCCAGCACTCCTCCGACCGGCTCGACTCGGTGGATGCGTTCGACCGCATGGCCGAGAAGATGGAGGGAAAGAGCGACCTCGACGACGCGCGCCGCCAGGTGGACGAGGCGCTCGATCCGATGGCCGGCGCGCCGCAGCGGGACTTCGTGGCCGAGCGCGAACTGCGGGAGGCGCGGGCGGACGCGATGCTCGAGGAGTTGAAGCGTCGCATGTCGAAAGGGGAGTAGCGGATGGACCTGCTGACGATCGCCGTCTTCGGCTACCCGCTCATCCTCATCGGGATCGGCGTGTGGCGCTCCCGGCAGATCAAGAGTCACGCGGACTTCATGGTGGCGGGCCGGAACGTGCCGGTGGCGCTCCTCGTGGGGACGCTCATCTGCACCTGGATCGGCTCGGGGTCGCTCTTCGGCGGGGCCGGGCTGGCCTACCGCACGGGGATCGCGGAGCTGTGGTTCTCCTTCGGCGCCTGGGTCGGGCTCCTCGTCGCCTTCTACCTGGCGCCCCGCGTGCGCTCGATCGCGAAGTACACCGTCCCGGACCTGCTCGAACAGCGCTACAACGCGGCGGCGCGTATCCTCGGCACGGTCGCGATCATCCTCGCCTACGTCACGATCGCCGCCTACCAGTTCCGGGGCGGCGGCTGGATCCTGAGCATCGTCACCGACGGCGCGATCTCGCCCACGACCGGGATGATCATCACCTGCGTCACGATCGTGGCGTTCACGGCGCTCGCCGGGATGGTGTCCATCGTCTCCGTCGATCTCCTGAACGGGATCATCATCACCCTCGGCATCGTCATCGGCCTCCCCTATCTCGTGTTCTCGAACGGCGGGGTCGGGGAGATCGCGGCCGCACTGCCGGAGCAGCATCTCACGATCCTCGGGGGACACAACGTGCTCTGGGTCATCGGCGTCGCGATGCCCACCTTCCTGCTCATCCTCGGCGAGAGCGGGATGTACCAGAAGTTCTTCTCGGCAAAGGACGCCGGGTCGGCCAAGAAGGCCGTGGTCGGCATGTTCCTCGGGGTCGTCTTCATCGAGACGACGCTGGCGCTGATCGCGATCGTGGGCCGGGCGGTCTTCCCGGAACTCGCGGACCCGGAGCAGGTGTCTCTGGTCGGCCGCGCCGCGTCGGAGACGATCATCCTTCACATCGCCGCCAACGGGCTGCCGATCGTCGGGGGCGCGATTCTCCTCGCCGCGGCGGTCGCGATCGTGCTCTCGACGGGCAACACCTTCCTGCTCGTGCCCTCGACGAACGTGAGCCGGGACCTCTACGAACGCTTCGTGGATCCGGACGCGAGCGAAGGGCGGAAGCTGGCGCTGCAGCGCCTGTGCGTCGTCCTGTTCGGCGGGCTGGGGCTCGTGCTGCTGACGCAGTTCGACACCGTGCTCGCGATGGCGCTCTACGCGTATTCCCTCGTCGGGGCGAGTCTCACGCCTGCGCTCCTCGCCGCCTTCCTGTGGCGCCGCGTGACGCCGCAGGGTGGCGTGGCGTGTATCGCGGGTGGACTCGGAAGCATCGTGGGGATCGCGCTCCTGTCGCGGTTCGGTGTGGACTTCACCGCCACGATCGGGGGGACCGCGTTCGACTTCGCTTCCAGCGACTACATCGTGATCCCCGGCGTCCTCATCTCGCTCGGACTCCTGATCGTCGTGAGCCTCCTCACGCCGCCCTCGCCCGAGGAGAAGTGGCGGCCCTTCTTCCAGGAGAATCCCGAGAAGCTCTGAGCGGCGGCTTTGCTTCGGAGGTCAGCTCAGGAAATCGCGCAGTTCGTCGAAGCTTGACGGAGGTCCGAGCACCACGAGATCGTCGCCGGCTCGCACCTTCACCTCCGGGCCCGGGTTGTAGACGAAGCCCTCGGCGTCGCCGCCCGCTCCGCTTCCGCGCCGGATCGCGACGACGAGCAGGCCCGTTCTGGCGTGGATCTCCGCCTCGGCCAGGGTGAGTCCGGCGACCTCGGACGACTCGCGCACGGACACCTGCTCCAGAAGGAGTCCCATGCCGCCGGCGTCGCCGGGGGTGTCGAAGTCGACGAAGAGCGTGAGGTCGGGTCGCAGGACGAGCGAGGCCATCTGGATGCCGCCGGTCGAGTTCGGGGTGACGACGCGGTCGGCGCCGGCTTTCCTGAGCTTGCTCACCGCGTCCTCGGAGCGCGCCCGCCCCACGATCGTGAGATCCGGGTTCAGTTCGCGCGCCGCCAGACACACGAACGCGTTGTCGGTGTCCGCGCTCAGCGAGGCGATGAGCCCGCGCGCCCGCTCGATCCCCGCCGCAACGAGGGCGTCGTCATCGGTCGCATCCCCCTCGATGACCAGCGCGTCGGCGTCGATCCGGCGTACCTCCTCGATCTGCGCGGGGTCGCGTTCGATCGCGACGTAGGGGGTCCCGCGCGTGACGAGCCGGTTCAGCGCGGCCAGGCCGGTGCGGCCCGCCCCGCACAGGATCACATGGTCCCTGCGGCGGTCGATCCTCTTCATCGTTCTTCGCCTCTTGAAGGACTGGGTCAGGTTCATCTCGAGGAGGGTGGCGGTGATGAGGGCGAACCAGATCGCGAGCGTGATGATGCCGCCCGCGATCATGAGACTCGCGAAGATGCGGCCGCCATCCGTGAGCGCCCGGATTTCGCCGTACCCGACCGCCGAGACCGTGATCACGGTCATGAAGAATGCGTCGGACAGGTCGTACTGGGGCATGAGGGCGAAGCCGGTCGTTCCGATGAGCGTGAGGCTCACGGTGAAGAGGACGGCCCCGAAGAGGCGGCCTTCGAACCGGCTGAAATCGAACAGGCGCCGCGTGAGGCCCCTCCGCCTCATCGCGCCCCGCGGTCCAGGCGGGCCACGACCTGGCGACCCTTGATCCGGCTGCCGTCGAGGCCGCGGACCACCGCATCGGCGGCCAGCGAGTCGATGTCGACGAGGGTGAAGTTCTGCCGGATGTCGATGCGCCCGATCTGTCCGCCCGCAACGGAGGTCTCGCCGGTGATCGCGCCGACGAGGTCGCCGGGACCCGCGCCGTCGCGCTTGCCGACGCCGACGAAGACCTTGGTCCACGTGGGGCGAGTCGCGCGCCGGGCGCTCCTGTCGGGCGGCGCGGTCGCGGCGTCGCCGGGCGGTGCGTCGGCGGGCGCGGCTTCGCGCGCCCCGGTGGCCGGCCGGTCCGCCGCGCGGAGGAGTCCGGCGAGAGCGGCGGCCACGCGCGCGGCGCCGTGCTCGCGGATGAGAGGGGCGAGGAGGAGCGCGCCGCTCGCGAGGTCCTGCTGCTCCAGCGCGTCGGCGACGCGGGCCCGGAAGGCGGCAACGTCGTCCATGAGCGCGGGGTCGGCGGACTCGGCCAGGGGGGCGACCCGCAGCCCGGCCCGCAACGCCGTCAGCTCGAGCTGCCGTTCGTGCAGCGAGTCGACGATGGCGAAGCAGCGCTCGGCGGCGGCCGCCGTGCGGGCGAGGGACTCCGGCGTCGGCGGCAGCTCGAACGCGACGGCATTGGCGGCGGGGTCGGCCTCGCCCCACGCCCCGACCCGCACCGCCGCGCCGCCGTCGGTCTCGGCCACGTCGCCGTCGGTTTCGGCCGCGCCGTCGTTGCTTTCGGCGGCGCCGTCATCCGTTTCGGCCGCGCCGGCTCCGTCGGACCCGGTGACGCGCAGCCCGGCCAGCGAGAGCGCGGCGCACACATCGGCGACGGCGTCGGGGGCCGTCTCGACGCTGACGGCGGCCGCCGCGCCGTCCCCAGTGAGGTCGCGGAGCAACTCGGCCAAGCGCGCCAACCGGCCCTCGCGCGTCGCCCGGCTCGCGACGGCGACCGGAGTGCCCGCCGCCCCGCCCGCCTCCGGCCTCCCGGCCCGCGGTTCGGCGAACAGTTCGTTCGGCCACCGGCGCGCGCGCGGCAGCCAGCGCTCGACCAGCTCGTCGAACGCCGCATCCCGGGCATGGGTCGTCGCGATCCGCCGAGCCCTGTCGCCCGAGGCCTGCACCACGGCCTCGACGGCGGCCCGCGCCGGCTCGAGCGCACGCACGTCATCGAGGACCAGGGTGCACAGCACCGCGGCCGGGATGTCGCCCCTGCGCACGCCCTCCAGCAGCACCGCCGGTGGCCCGACCAGGATCGGCGCCCGCGCCACCGCCCCGCCCGCGGCGCCCGGCACGACCACGACCTCGTGCCCGGCCGCCCGCGCGGCGGCGTGCATGCCCAGCGCGCAGCGCCGCGCGCGGTCAACGGTCGCGGTAAGCACGAACGCGCGCCCCCCCGCCTCGCCGGCGGCGAGGTCCCGCACGGCGGCGGCCGCGTAGAGCGGGGCGAGGCCCGCTCCCTCGGCGGCGATGAGCGCGAGGTGGCGCCCCCGCTCGATCGCGCCCGAGAGGGTCTCGAGCGCCTCCGCCTGCGGTGGGACCGTTCCCGCCGCGGGCTCCGACTGGTCATGGTTCAAGCGCGAAATCCCGGGAAACGAAGTGGACAAGGGGTCGTGCGCGGGCCTTCGCCCGGCGGCAGGAAGGTACGCAAGCCGTCCGTCCGTCCAAAGTGCGGGCCCACCGGCGGGAACCCCGCGCAGGTCCCGTTACGTTGACGGCGGCTCGGCCGCGCGTCTAACGTCACGGTCCGCCCGCCGTGGTTGCCCGGCGCGACCGTCCGGCGCGCTCTCCCCGATGACCTCCAGTACGAGGTGACAGCGATTTCCGCAGCTGACGCGGGGTTCTTCCACGGAATGCTGGAGGCGATTCAGGCCTGGGTGTGGGGCGTCCCCCTCATCATCCTCCTCCTCACCACCGGCCTCGTCTACACGCTGCTGCTGCGGGGCCTCCAGTTCCGCCGGCTGGGGCACGCGCTCTGGCTCGCGCTCGTCAAGCGCCGCGAACCGGGGGGCGAGGGCGACATCTCGCACTTCCAGGCGCTCATGACCGCCCTGGCCGCCACGGTCGGCACGGGGAACATCGTGGGCGTCGCGACGGCCATCGGCGCGGGCGGCCCGGGGGCGCTCTTCTGGATGTGGGTCACGGGACTCCTCGGGATGGCGACGAAGTACGCGGAAGCGGTGCTCGGCGTCCGCTTCCGGGAGACGGACGCCCGGGGGGAGAAGGCGGGCGGCCCCATGTACTACCTCGAGCACGGCCTCGGACGGGGCAGCATCGGCCGGGGCCTCGCGATCGCCTTCGCGCTCTTCGCGACCCTCGCGGCCTTCGGCATCGGCAACGGCGTCCAGTCGCAGGCCGTGGCGGACGCGATGAACGAGTCGTTTCACGTGCCGCACTGGGTCATGGGACTCGTCACGGCGTCGGCCGTCGGCCTCGTCATCGTCGGGGGGATCCGGTCCATCGGACGGGTGGCCAGCGTCATCGTGCCCGCGATGATCGTCCTCTACATGGGCGTCGCCGCGATCGTCCTCATATCCAACGCGGCACAGATCCCGGCGGCCTTCCGGCTCGTGTTCGAGCACGCGTTCGGGGGGCAGGCGGTGGCCGGCGGGGCGCTCGGCTACACCGTGCTCCAGGCGATGCGCTTCGGCGTCGCGCGCGGGATCTTCTCGAACGAATCCGGACTGGGCACGGGCGCGATCGCCGCCGCCGCGGCGCAGACGCGCGAGCCGGTGCGGCAGGCCCTCGTCTCCATGACGCAGACGTTCATCGACACCATCGTCGTCTGCACCCTGACGGGCCTCGCGATCCTGACCTCGGGTGCGTGGCAGTCGGGGGCCGAGGGCGCGAACATGACGCAACTCGCCTTCGACACGAGCCTGCTCGCGGGCGCCGGGGACATGGTCGTCGCGCTCGGCCTCGCGACCTTCGCCTTCAGCACGATGCTCGGGTGGTCCTACTACGGAGAGCGAAGCTTCGCCTACCTGTTCGGCGAACGCGTGATCCGTCCCTACCGGCTCGTGTTCGTGCTCGTAGTGGGTTTCGCCGCGGTCGTCGAACTGGATGTCGTGTGGCTCATCTCCGACATCCTCAACGGCCTCATGGCGGCCCCGAACCTGGTGGGACTCCTCCTCCTCTCCGGCGTCGTATGGCGGGAGACGCGGAGCTACTTCAGCCGCTAAGCGGCTTTTCCACGGTCTGCCAGGTCAGTCGAAGTGGATCTGGCGGACTTCGTCGATCCCGTCGAGTTCGCTCAGGCCGCGCAGCACTTCGGGAGGAACTTCTCCGTCGATCCGCACGACGCCGAGGGAGCGCCCCCCGCCGCGACGGCGCGCCAGGTGGTATTCGGCGATATTCGCGTTCGCTTCGCCGAGCACGGTGCCCACGGCGCCGATCACGCCCGGCCGGTCGCGATTGCGGATGAAGAGGCAGGTGCCGCGCGGCTGCGTGTCGACGCGAAACGTCCCCACGCGCACGATCCGCGGTTCCATCCGCGTACCCATCAGCGCCCCGCCCACGACCTCCGTCTCCCGCCGGCCGTACCGCACGCCGAGTTCGACGTAGTTCGTGTAGTCCCCCACGGCCTGCGTGCGGACGCGCACGATCTCCAGACCGCGCTCGCCCGCGATCGAAAGCGCGTTCACGACGTTGAGCGGCGGGTCGACCCGGCGTTCCAGAAACCCCACCGCCACGCTCGCCGCGAGGGGCCCGAGGACGCCATCGCGCGGCCCGCCGTAGCGGACCTCGATGCGACTCGGGGCCGCGTCGTCGAGTCCGGCCAGCAGGCGGCCCAGGCAGCGGCCCAGGTACATGATGGGTCCCGCTCCGTCACGGTCCTCGGCCTCGAACGGGGCGTTGAGCGCGGCGCTGAAGTCGTCCTCGATCAGCGCGTTGCGCACGGAGATGGCGATCTGCCGGGAGACCTGCCGCTGGGCTTCGAAGGTCGAAGCCCCGAGGTGGGGACTGAGCACGAGTTGCGGCAGGTCCCGCAGCGGACTGTCGGCGGGGAGCGGCTCCGTCTCGAACACATCGAGCCCGGCCGCGCCCAGATGGCCGCTCCGCAGCGCGTCGGCCAGCGCGGCCTCGTCGACGAGCCCGCCCCGCGCCGCGTTGATCAGGATCGTGCCCGGCCGCATGGCCGCAATCTCCCGGCGACCGATGAACCCGCGATTCTCGGCCGAGAGCGGGACGTGGACGGTGATCGCGTGGCACGCGGGCAGCAGCGATTCGAGGTCCGCGAGTTCGACCCCCAGGTCGCTCGCCCGCTCGGCGCTCACGAACGGATCGTGGGCGATCACGCGCATCCCGAACGCTCGCGCCCGCCACACGACTTCCGCCCCGATCCGACCGAGCCCGATCACTCCCAGCGTCTTGCCGCTGAGCTGGATGCCGCGCAGTTCCTTGCGCCTCCATTCCCCCGCGCGGATGCTCGCGTCCGCCTCCGGAATCCGGCGGGCCGCCGCCAGGAGAAGCGCGAACGCCAACTCGGCGGTCGACTGGGTATTCGCGGCCGGGGCGTTCAGCACCGCGATCCCGCGGCGGGTTGCGGCGGGGATGTCGATGTTGTCCACCCCGACGCCCGCGCGACCGATGACCCGGAGCGAATCGCCCGCCTCAATGAGCTCCGTATCCACCTTCGTGCGGCTGCGCACGATCAGTCCCGACGCGCCCGGCAGCGCGCCCAGCAGCGTTTCGCGGTCCCCCTCGCTGAGGTCTTCGACGGCGAGTCCCGGAGCGGCACGCAACGTCTCGAGCCCCTCCGGGCGAAGGGGGTCCGCGATGAGAAGGCGCTGGGTATCCCCGGCCGATTCGCTCACGGCGTCTCGCTCACTATTGGGGCTATATCACAGAACTTCGTCGAGGACGGCCAGGAGCGCCTCCAGCTCGTCGAGCGTGTGTTCGCCCATGTGTCCGATCCGGAACGACGGCTGTTTCAGGGGCCCGTAGCCCGCCGCCACCGTGTACCCGTGCGCCAGCGTACGGGAGACGACCTCGGGACCCGTCAGACCGTCCGGAAGCATGATGACCGTTACGCAGGGCGAACGGTAGCCTTCCGGCGCGAGCACGCGCCACGGCCGGCCCGTGCGCGCGGCCGTCCGGTCCACCCATTCGTACGTCCGGCGGGCCATCGCGGCGTGACGCTCCCAGCGCGCCTCCAGCCCTTCCTCCATCATCCGGTTCAACTGCCGATCGAGGGCGAAGAAGAGGGAGACCGCGGGCGTGTTCGGTGTCTGCCAGCGCTCGAGGTTCTTCTCGAACTTGAGGATGTCGAAGTAGAAGCCCCGGTGTTCGACCTCCCTCGCGCGGGCAAGCGCCCTCTTGGACGCGACGGCCAGCGCGAGGCCCGGGGGCAGCGCCACTGCCTTCTGCGACCCCGTGAGAACGAAGTCCAGTCCCCACTCGTCGGTTTCCACCGGCGCCCCGGCCAGGGATGAGACCGTATCGACGGCGATCAGCACGTCGTCGAACTCGTGGACGACGGCGGCGAGTTCCTGCAGGGGATTGAGGACGCCGGTCGAACTCTCCGAGTGGACGACCGTCACGAGGTCGTACCGGCCAGGCGCCGCGCCGAGCGCGTCGTGCAGCCGCTCCGGCAGGTTCGGCTCGCCCCACTCCGCCTCGAGCGCGTCCGCGGGGCGCCCCGTCGCTTCGGCGATCGCGTGGAACCGCTTGCTGAACGACCCGTTCGTGAGACAGAGGACGCGGCGGCGCGTGAGGTTCGTGATCGCCGCCTCCATCATGCCGGTGGCGGACGAGGTCGACAGATACACCGGGCGCGACGTCCGGAAGAGCCGCGACGCGGACGGCTGCATGGCTTCGACCAGGCCCGAGACCTCGGCGCTCCGGTGCCCGACGACGGGTCGCCGCATGGCGTCGAACAGATCCGGGGGGACTTCGGTCGGGCCGGGCAGAAAGAAGCGGCCGAACGAGATGGGCGGGTTCATGGCGGGAGATGGTATCGCTCCCGGAGGCCTGTCGCCAATCGTTCGCGCGAGGCTCGCGCCGCCCTCGGTTGACGCGCCGCCGGGGGGGCAAGATTATCCGGCCCGACCAGGGGGTTCTCCACATGCGATACGTCACGATCACCGACCTGTCCCCGGAAGATGTGCTCGACCGTGCGAAGCGCTTCTTCGGGGAGCACTCCAGGCTTGAGGTTCACGAGGAGACCGATGCATCCGTGACCTTCGCCGGAGAGATCGGCCTCGCCCGTTTCGCCGTCGACCGTGCGGGCGGCCACACGAACGTCCGCGTGGAGACGGATCGCGTCGTAGGCCTCGACGTGACCGACCTCGCGAAGCGTTTCCTCTACACCCTCCGCAACGTCCACTGAAAATGAACGCCATCACGGTTCGCCTCATCATGCCCGACCGCTGGCTTGAGCACGTGGCCGACCTGCCGGCCGACACGACCGTCGCCGACGCGAAGGCCTTCGGCATCCGCGCGATGCTCCAGCGTTCCTTGGACGACCCCGGCGACTTCTACACCGAGTTCGCCGAGCGCCGCATCCGCGATGAGACGCGCACCCTCGCCGATGTGGGCATCGGGTCGCGCGGCGTCCTCTCGATCCGCGCCTACGACCTCGGCCACTACCCCCCCTTCCGCGGCTAGCGTCGCGGCACCGGGCTAACAGCTGGCCCCACGTTCCGAGGTCATTCGCGCCCCTGAGCCACTTCCACCATCATGTAGCATGACTTCCATGCATGATTCTGCCGGCGAACCACAACTTTCGGACCCGGATCGCCACCCCGCGCTCGCGGCCGTCGGACTCTTCCGCGGTACGCCTCCGCGGGAGGGGGAGCCTGCCTCCGATGTGGCGCGCGCCCATGACGAGTTCCTCGCCGATGCAGAAATCGCCTCGTGGTCTTCCGATCAAAGCGATGCAGCCGTCAGGCGGGAGGACTCCACGCGGCGGCGACCGCCGGATCGGGGGCGGGGAGGCGGTCGGGGTGGAGCAGGCCGCCGAGGATCTCGACGCCGGTGACGAAGCGGGGGCCGGAGCGGTTGAAGTAGGAGGAGGCGTCAACGACCCAGGCGCGGCCCTCGCCGACCGCGCGCGGAGCGACGCGTGCCAGTTGCTTCGCATGGGCGTCGGCATCAGCCCGCGCTGCCTCCAGGCCGTAACCGCAGGGCATGAGGAGAACCGCGTCGGGATCGAGGTCTCCGATCTCCCCCCACGACACCTCGCGGGAAGGCTGCCCCGCTTCGCCCGCCAGGTTCCGGCCGCCTGCGAGTTCGACCATCTCGGGCACCCAGTGGCCGGGCGCGAACGGCGGATCGAACCACTCGATCCCGAGCACCCTCGGCGGGTCGGCGTCCACCACGGCCGCCTGCACCGCGTCGAGCCGCCTCCGGAGCGATCCCCCCGCGTCCCGGGCGACGTCCGGATCGCCCGCGGCGCGCGCCACCTGCGTGATCGAGGCGAGGATGTCCTCGATCGTATGGGCGTCGAGCGAGACGACCTCGGCCTCGATCCCGCGCCCCCCGAGCGCCTCCTGCACCTCGTCGGTCGGCACGGCGCACACGTCGCACACGGCTTGAGTGAGGATGACGTCTGGATCGAGCCCTTCGAGGACGGCCCCGTCGATCTCGTACACGCTGCCGTGTTCGACCATGGCCTGTCGCACGGCGGCGTCGATCTCCCCGCTCGTGAGGCCCTCCGGGTCGAAGCGGGGGCGGCTGACGCGGGGACGGTCGAGCAGGTGCGGCGGGTGGTCGCACTCGTGCGAGATGCCGACGAGGCTCTCGCCGAGGCCGAGTGCGTCGACGATCTCGGTGCCGGACGCGAGGAGCGAGACGATGCGCATCAGTATTGCGGCATCGCGGGATCAATCTCCTCGGCCCAGGCGAGGATCCCCCCCGCGAGGTTCACGGCGCGGTCGAAGCCCACCGCGCGCAGGTACTCGACGGCGCGGTCGCCGCGGGGGCCCGAGCGGCAGTGGATGATGAGGGGTTCCGACGCGTCCAGGCTCTCCACCGCCTCCGGGAGCGTGGCGAGCGGCACGAGCCGCGCCCCCGCCTCCTCCAGGTTGCAGATCGCCCACTCGTAGTCTTCGCGTACGTCGATGAGCTGGAAACGCTCGCCGGCGTCGACCCGGCGCTTCAGTTCGTGTACATCGATGTCGAAGTCGTCCATCGCACTCTCCGATTCCGCGGCGCCGTCCGCCCCGCCGTCCGCCGCCGCGTCCGCCGTCCCGCCGCAGAAGCGCTCGTAGTCGATGAGTTCCGTCACCGTCGGCTCGGGGCCGCAGACCACGCACTCGGGGTCGCGGGCGATGTCCAGCGAGCGGAACTCCATGCGGAGCGCGTCGATGAGGAGCAGGCGCCCGGCGAGCGTGTCGCCGATTCCCGCCAGCCACTTGATCGCCTCATTCGCCTGTATCGACCCCACGATGCCGGGCAGGACCCCGAGGACCCCGGCTTCCGCGCAATTCGGCACGAGATCCGGCGGCGGAGGATCCCGGAACAGGCAGCGATAGCACGGGCCATCCGGCGCCGCGAACACCGACGCCTGGCCCTCGAAGCGGAGGATGGCCCCGTACGCGAACGGTATCCCCAGCATCACGCAGGCATCGTTCACGAGGTACCGGGTCGGGAAGTTGTCGCTCCCGTCGATGACGAAATCCCATCCCTCGAGGATCTCGAACGCGTTCCCCGATTCCAGCCGCGTATCGAAGGTCTCGACGGCGATGTCCGGGTTCAGTCCCGCGAGCCGGGTCCGGGCGGAGGCGAGCTTCGGCGTCCCGACCGCATCCGTGTCGTAGAGCACCTGGCGCTGCAGGTTGGAAAGGTCCACGCGGTCGTGGTCCACGAGGCCGAGCCGCCCCACCCCCGCCGCGGCCAGGTACAGCGCGGCCGGCGATCCCAACCCGCCTGCGCCCACGATGAGCACGCTCGAAGCCAGCAGGCGCCGCTGTCCCTCCACCCCCACCTCCGGGATGCTGACGTGCCGTCCGTAGCGGACGAGTTCGTCGCGGGAGAGGCCGCCGTTCATCCCGTCCTCAGCCGTGGGGCGCGAGCGCGTCGCGCAGCGCCGCCATGTTCGCGGCGATGCCGGGCGCCCAGCGGAAGACCGAGGAACCGGCCACGAACACCGACGCCCCCGCCGCGGCGCACACGGGCGCGGACGCGGGATCGATCCCCCCGTCCACCTGGATGGCCGGCGGAGCCAGCCCGCGATCCGCGGCCATTCGAAGCACCGTGGAAATCTTCGGCACCGCCTCGGCGATGAACTTCTGTCCTCCAAACCCCGGGTTCACCGTCATCACGAGGACGAGGTCCACGTATCCCAGGACTTCCGACAGCGTCTCCGCGGGCGTGGCCGGGTTGAGCGCGACGCCGGCGTAGCAGCCAAGCTCCCGGATCCGGTGCAGGTCGCCGTGCAGGTGGGCCGACACCTCCTGGTGGACCGTGAGCATGTCGGCCCCGGCCGCCGCGAACGGCTCGAGGAACTCGCCCGGGTTGTCGATCATCAGGTGCACGTCGAGGAAGGAGTCGGACACGGCGCGCAACGACTCCAGCACCGGCAGCCCGATCGTGAGGTTGGGCACGAAGTGCCCGTCCATGACGTCGAGCTGGAACCACTCCACGCCCGCCGCCTCCGCCTCGGCCACCTCCGCCCCCAGCCGCGCGTAGTCGGCGGCGAGGATGGATGGGGCGATGACCATCCCCCCCGGCATGTCCCGATTCAGTCCGCGCTCAGTCAAGATCCCATGCTCCCTCGCGATCCCATGCTCCCCGCAGCCTCCGTGGCGCCAAGGGCGTCAGATCAGGTGGAGCCGCTCTCCCACCTTCTTCAGGGCGGCGAGGGCGGCGTCGATGTGTCCGCGCTCGTGCGCGGCGGACAGCTGACAGCGGATCCGGGCCTCCCCGCGCGGGACCACGGGATACCCGAACCCGATGACGAACACGCCCTCGCGCAGCAGTTCGCGGCTGAGCCGGATCGCGTCCGCCGTCTTTCCGATGATGACGGGGACGATGGGCGTGCCGCCGGGAATCGGCTTGTATCCGAGTTCGATCAATCCCTCGCGGTAATACTCCGTGTTGTCGCGGAGCCGGGCCACGAGTTCCGGATGCCCCTCCAGGTGCTCGATCGCGGCCATGGCCCCGGCCGCCGAATGGCAGGGCAGGGCGTTGGTGAACAACTGGGTGCGCGACGCCTGAACGAGATAGTCGATGACGGCTTCGGAACTGGCCGTGAAGCCGCCCGCCATGCCCCCGAGCGCCTTGCCGAGCGTCGACGTGACGATGTCGACCTCGCCGTGCATCCCGAAGTGCTCGGGCGTCCCCCGTCCCGTGTCGCCCAGCACCCCCGTCGAGTGCGAGTCGTCCACGGCCATGATCGCGTCGTAGCGGTCGCACAGTTCCCGGATCTCCGGGAGCGGCGCGATCTCCCCTTCCATCGAGAAGATGCCGTCGGTGATGACGAGCCGGTGGCGCGCGTCGCGGCTCGCCTCGAGGGCATCGCGCAGCGAGTCCATGTCCATATGGTCGTAGATGAAGCGGCGCGCCTTGCAGAGGCGGATCCCGTCGATGATGCAGGCGTGGTTGAGCCGGTCCGAGATCAGGGCGTCATCCGCGCCCAGGAGCGGCGCGAAGAGACCCTCGTTCGCGTTCCACGCGGAGGTGTAGGTGAGCGAGGCCGGCGTCTCGAGGAAGTCCGCGATCTTCGCCTCGAGTTCGCGGTGGATGTCGAACGTCCCGCAGATGAAGCGCACCGAGGACGTCCCCGCCCCGTACTCGTCCACCCCGTCCTTCACCGCCTGCATCACGGAGGGTTCGTCGCACAGGCCCAGGTAGTTGTTGGAGCACATGTTGATGGTCTCGCCCAGACCATCGATGTCCACGACCGGAGCCTGCCGCCCCATGATGTGCAGCAGTTCCTTGTGAACCCCGTTCTCCCTCATCTCTCCTAGTTCGGAGACGAGGCGGTGCTCGAGGCCCCGGTTCACGTTCGACGTCATCCCATCCCGCTCCTCATACAGTGTCATGATCGCGTCTTCCCGCCCTCGCGTCGCTCAGGCTCAGCGGTAGAGATCGCCGACCCGCTTGTCGGTGGCCCACGCGGTGTCCACACGGATTCTGGGGCGCGACCCCCAGTTGCCGCACGAGATGAAGCCTCGCAGCCGCCCGCGGACATGGAGGATGCGATCGGTCCCCGCCTCGCGAAGCTCGGGGCTGAGGCCGTCGAGCGCGAATACCCGCTGGCTCCCGATCCACCCCGGCCCGAACAGCCAGCACCCGGCCGCCTCGCGGATCGTCCCCTCGCCCCAGGTGCGGATGCCGGAGAATCCTCCGCTGTCCGTCGCGACGAGCGTGCCGAGATCGATGTCCGTCGCGGTGCGGATGCGGTAGCGCCCGGGCGTCTCGAGCGTGATGGGCCGCGCCTCATAGAAGCTGACGTGCTGGGGCGCGCACATGGTGCGGAAGGTGCTCCGCCGCGCCGCGAGGTCGATCGAGGAGTCGGTGACCGCGAGCGTAGCCGTGTCCAGCCGCCCGCACTGGTCCTCGGACACGGGCCCGCCGAACTCGAACGAGAACGGCGCGCCCACCTCGACCGTCTCGGGATACGCGACCCAGGTGACGAGCGCCTCGCTGGGGGCGCCTTCTCCGATCCGCCAGCACCCGGCCGCCAGCAGCGCGGCGGCGGCGAAGGCCGGGACGACGGGGGCGGCGGCGCGCGCCACGGGGGCCGAAGGGCTAGTCCAGCGTGAGGACGACCTTCGCCGCCTCGCCGGAATACATGGAGTCGAACCCCTCCTCGAAGCGGTCGAACGGGAGCCGGTGGGTGATCACGGGCTCGACATCGAGACGTCCCGATGCCAGGAAGTCCCGCATCTCGATCCACGTCCGGTACATGAGCCGCCCCACTACGCCGTACAGGTGGAGACCCTTGAAGATGACGTCGCGGGCGAGGTCGACCTCCACCGGATCCTTCGGCAACCCCAGCAGCCGGACGTGGCCGCCGTTGCGGCACATGCGGAAGGCGGAGCGCACGCCCTCGGGGTGTCCGCTCATCTCGCACACCACGTGCGCCCCGTAGCCGTGCGTGAGGTCGACGATCCGCGCCTCCACGTCGCCGTCCGCCGGGTCGAGGCAGTCGTGCGCGCCCATGCGCGCCGCGAGTTTCCGCCGCCCCTCGTGCGGCTCGACCGCGATGACCCTGGAGGCTCCCGCCGCGCGCGCGATCCCGACCGCGAACAGGCCGATCGGGCCGCAGCCGACCACGGCGACGACCCGCCCCGCCACGTCCGTGTGCAAAACCGTGTGGAAAGCGTTTCCGAGCGGGTCGAACACCGCCGCCAGGTCGTCGCCGATGGAGTCGGGGACGTGGATGATGTTCGCCGCGGGGATGGAGACGTACTCCGCGAACGCGCCGTCCCGGTCGATGCCGATGATCCGCGTGTCCCGGCACACGTGCGCCTGCTCGGTGCCGCAGTACTCGCAGTGTCCGCAGACCAGGTGCCCTTCCGCCGAGACGCGGTCGCCGACCTCGATGTTCCGGACCAGGCGGCCGGTCTCGACGACCTCTCCCATGAATTCGTGGCCGAGCGTGACGGGCGGATTCACGCGATGCCGCGACCAGCGGTCCCACTGGTGGATGTGCAGGTCCGTGCCGCAGATCCCTGCCCGCCGCACCTTGACCAGCACGTCGCGGGAGCGAATCTCGGGCACCGGCGCGTCGCACAGCTCGAGGCCGGGGGCCGGCCCGGGTTTGCGGATCGCTTTCATGGCGACGGAAGATGGCTCCTGGATGGAGACGTGTCGGGTGGCGCACAATGTGCCGGAGGGCCTGACCGGGCGGCAAGCGCCGGGAACCCGCGGGGGCGGCCTTCCGTACGATGCTTCAGCGGGGGACTGCTGACCGCCGCGTGACGCCGTCCCGACGGCCTCGCGACCATTCTGGAGTCGGATCGGACCTGTGCGCACGACGACAAGGAAACGGCCGGACTGGCGATACAGGGTCGCCTCATCGCGTTCCCGCGACCGGGAGCGGGCCGTGTGGTGGGGCGGGATGCTCGCCTCCACCCTCCTGCACGCGTTCCTGCTCCTCCTGTGGGTGCGCCCGGCGCCCGAGTTCGAGCCGGCGGCCCGGCCCGGGGTGGATCCCGATCTCCCCGCCGGCGGGGGCGGCCTGAGGGCGGTCAGGGTGTCCATGCCGCGCAGGATCGAGATCCCCCCTCCGCCGCGGCCCGTCCTCGCCGTCGACATGCCCGAGATCGAGGTCCGCGAGGCGGAGATCGACGTGGCCTCCGAGCTGCTCCCCGTCGGCGCGCCGGCGCCGGCGCCCGGGCTCGGGGCGGGGGTCGGGGCCGGGGACGAGGGGGCGGGCGGGGGCGAGGGCGACGGCTACGTGTCGCCCGTGCCGAGGTCCGTCGTGCCGCACTGGGATCCCCCGAGCGCCGTCCGCGGCATGGAGGTGACGGTGCGCGTCTTCGTCGACGCGACCGGGCGTCCCAGCCTGGTTGAACTCGATCCCCCGACCCCGGATGAGGACTTCAACCGCGACATCATGCGCCAGGTGCGGGCGTGGGAATACCGCCCCGCGCTGCGCCACGGGACCCCCGTCGACGGCTGGGCCGAGATCGTCTTCATCTTCTGACGCCTTCCGACGCCTTCCGACGTCCTCCGACGCCCTCCGACACGCCCGCGGATGACCGTTTGACGACGGGTTGATCCCCGCCCCGATCCTCGGGTGGACATCGGTTTTCATCGAGGGGGAGGTGCGGGGTGTGGGATCTGAATCGCGCGGAACGCAAGGCCATGGGCGCCGCGCTCGTGCTCGTGGGCGTGAGTCTCGTGACGCGCACCCTCCTCGCGCCTGACCCGGGCCGGCTTGAAGGTCTCGACACGATCGACCCCGCGACGGATCTGGCGGGCATCGAGGGCGAGGTCGTCGCCGCGCTGACCCGCGAGCAGCGGGCGCAGACCCCGCTCGCCGATGGGGAACAGATCGATGTGAACCGCGCCCCGGCCGACGAGTTGCGCCGGCTGCCCGGCGTCGGTCCGAGCTTGGCGGAAGCTCTCATCGAGGAGCGGCAACGCGCTCCGTTCCGCGAACCCGCCGATCTGGAACGGGTCGGTGGAGTGGGAGAGGTCACCGCGCGCCGCCTCGCGCCGCATATCCGTTTCGACCCCGGGGCGCCCCGCCCGGGCCCCGGCCCCGGGGCGCGCCGCCCGGCCCCCGCCCCCGCCGCGGCAATGGTGATGGGTTGTCCGCCCGGCGGCGCACGGATCGATCTCAATCGGGCCGACCGCGCGCAACTCGAGAGCCTGACCGGCATTGGCCCCGCTCTCGCGGCCCGCATCATCGATGACCGAAGCGAGAACGGGCGATTCGAGACGCCCGAGGCCGTGACCCGCGTCCGGGGCATCGGCGCACGCACGCTCGCCCGCTTCCGGGAACAGGTATGCGCGGGGGCGCGGTGACTCCCTCCCGGGCCGCGGACACCCCGGCCCCGAAGCGGAAGCGACCGGCGTCGGATCCGAAGGTCCTTCGTCTCATCCCGGCGGAGTTTGCAAGCCGGCATCTCGTGCTCCCGCTGCGGCGCACCGGCCGGACGCTCTCCGTCGCGATGGCGGACCCGTCCGATGCGGCGCTCATCGACGACCTGCAGTTCCTCACCCAGTTCGAGATCGACGCCGTTGGAGTGGGAGAACACACGCTCCGCCAACGGATCGACCGGAGTTATGAAGCTGCCACGACACGCGGGGGCGGGCGGGCGGAGGACGTGACCGTGGCACCGCCGGCCGACGCCGATTCGGCCGAAGCGAGCGAGGAACCGGCCGTGAGGCTCATCGACGACCTCCTCGCCGATGCGGTACGACGCGGCGCCTCGGACATTCACTTCGAGCCGTACGAGAGTGAACTGCGGGTCCGCTATCGCCTGGATGGGAGACTGCGTGAGATCCTGCGGCCGCCCTTCCAGCTGGCGGCGGCCCTGACGTCTCGCCTCAAGATCCTGGCGGACCTGAACATCGCGGAGCGCCGGATTCCCCAGGACGGCCGGATCCGGATGCCGGTCGCCGACCGGGTCATCGACTTCCGGGTTTCGACGCTTCCCACGCTGTTCGGCGAGAAGGTCGTCCTCCGAATCCTCGACAGGGAGCGGCAGGCCTTCGACCTCGAATCCTTCGGAATGGAGACGCGCGCGGAGCGGGAGTTGCTCGCGGCAATCGCTCAGACGTCCGGCATGGTTCTGGTCACCGGCCCCACCGGATCCGGCAAGACCACGACGCTCTACAGCGCACTCGCGAGACTCAACACGCCCGAGGCGAACATCATGACCGCCGAGGATCCGGTCGAGTACAGCATCGAAGGCATCAACCAGGTCCAGATCCGTCCGAAGATCGGTCTCACCTTCGCCACGACGCTTCGCGCCTTCCTGCGGCAGGACCCCAACATCCTCATGGTGGGCGAGATCCGCGACCGCGAGACGGGTGGCATCGCCGTGAAGGCGGCGCTCACCGGACATCTCGTGCTCTCCACGCTTCACACCAATGATGCCGCTTCGACCGCGACGCGACTCGTGGACATGGGGATCGAAGCGTTCAACGTGGCCGTTGCCGTCAAGGTCATCACCGCCCAGCGGCTCGTCCCCCGGATCTGTCCCGACTGCCGCGTCGAGGCGAGCTACGCCCCCGAGATTCTGCGTTCGGTCGGGTTGCAAGCGGGCGGACGCGGCCAGGACGCCTTCTACCGCGGCGCGGGCTGCGATTCGTGCGATGGGTCGGGGTATTCGGGCCGTCAGGGCCTGTATGAAGTCCTTCCGATGTCTCCCGCGATCCGCCGGCTCGTCCTGGCGGGGGCATCGTCGGAGGAGATCGAGCGCCGCGCCGCCAAGGAGGGGATGATCACCCTGCGTCAGGACGGGTTTGCCAAGGCAAGAAGGGGGATCGCGACGCTCGAAGACGTCCTCAGGGAGACGCCGGCGTAGGCCGGGCCCGATGGACGCACGTCTGGTGGCACTGCTGACCGAGATGGTCGAACGGGGAGCGTCCGACCTGCACCTTACGGTGGGCGAACGCCCGAAGCTGCGGATCGACGGCAACCTCACGGACAGTCGCGCGGCGGGCGCGCTGGATCCGGACGATACCGAAACTCTCGGTCGTTCGATGCTCTCGAAGGAACAGCGTGAGGGCTTCGCGTGCGAGCCCGACTTCGATTTCGGCTTCGCGATCCCGGGTCTCTCCCGCTTTCGCGCGAACCTGTTCCGGCAGCAAGGGAGCGTGGCCTGCGCCATCCGCCGCGTCCCGGTCGAAATCCCGAGCCTGCGCGAACTCGGCGTACCCTCGGTCGTCGGCCGGCTGGCGGACAAACCGCGCGGGCTCGTGCTGGTAACGGGGCCCACCGGCTCGGGGAAATCGACGACGCTGGCGGCGATGGTGGACCGCATCAACGCGGCCCGTGCGGGCCACATCGTGACGATCGAGGATCCGATCGAATTCGTACATCCGCACAAACGATGCATCGTGAACCAGCGCGAAATCGGGCAGGACACGCCCGACTTTGCCAGCGCCCTCCGCTACGCCCTGCGCCAGGACCCGGACGTGATTCTCATTGGCGAGTTGCGGGATCCGGAGACGATTCAAGCCGCGCTCACGGTCGCGGAAACCGGACACCTCGCCCTCGGCACGCTGCATACACGTTCGGCCGCGGAGTCCATCCACCGGATCATCGATGCCTTCCCTTCCCACCGGCAGGAGCAGGTGCGCGCGCAGTTCGCCCACGTCTTCGAGGGCGTCATCACCCAGACACTGCTTCGCCGCGCGCAGGGCGGCGGTCGGGTCGTCGCCTGCGAGATCCTGGTCGCGACGCCCGCGGTCCGGGCTTTGATCCGGGAGGCGAAGGTCCATCAGATCCACTCCGCGATGCAGGCCGCGCGCAGGTTCGGGATGCGGACGCTCAACGATGCGCTCCACCGGCTCCATGCCCGGGGCCAGGTGGATTTCGAGGAGTGCCTTCGGATCACCTCGGATCCCGCCGAGTTCCGTCGCATGACGAGTACGGCCATGCCGGACGGATCCGCGCGGTGAAGGGCATCGACCCACGGAGAGCGGGTGCGACCGGCCGCCGGCGATGGCGCGGGGTGGATGATGTGGGGGCTGGCGGTCGGTCCACCTCTCTCACGGTCGGGAGCCTGTGACGTCCGCGGCCGCGGACCTGATCCGGCGCGTGAAGCGCCGGATCGTCGCTCCGCCGGCACGGGTGAAGACGCGTGATCTCGTGCTCTTCACGCGGCAGTTCTCCGTGATGACCAGTGCCGGGTTGCCGCTCACCCGGACACTGGAGACCCTCGCGCTCCAGGCGGAGAACCCGGTGCTTCGGCAGGTGGCCCGCGACACGCTGCGAGATGTGGAGGCCGGAAACACGCTCGCCGGCGCGCTCGGCAGACACCCACGCGCTTTCACGCAGCTGTACGTGAACATGGTCCATGCGGGCGAATCCGGGAGCAGACTGGACGGGATTCTCGACCGCCTCGCCACCTTCCTCGAAAAGAGCGAACAGATCCGTCGAAAAGTGAAGGGCGCCATGTTATATCCGGCCGTCGTGCTCGCGGTGGCCATCTCGGTCATCGCGACGCTCCTTCTCTTCGTGATCCCGACGTTTGAGACCGTCTTCGCGAGCTTCGATGCGATGCTCCCCCTCCCGACACGCGCGGTCATCGGTCTTTCGGGGATCGTCCAGAACTGGTGGTGGGCACTGCTCGCCGCGGCGGGGGGCGCCGCCCTTATGCTGCGCCGCTGGATCGCCACGGACGCGGGCCGGCTTCACTTCGACCGTATGCTGCTGCAACTGCCGGTACTGGGCCCGCTGATTCAGAAGGCCGCGGTGTCCCGCGTCACGCGGACCCTGGGGACGTTGCTCTCGTCGGGCGTGCCGATTCTCGAGGGGCTCGAGATCACGGCGCGGACGGCGGGGAACCGCGTGATCGAAGACGCGATACAGGCAAGTCGGGTCGCGATCCGCCGTGGTGACTCCATCGCGCGGCCCCTGCGCGAGACCCGGGCCTTCCCACCCATGGTGGCCCGAATGATCCACGTCGGAGAAGAGACCGGCGATCTCGATGGGATGCTGTCCCGGATCGCCGATTTCTACGACGACGAAGTCGATGCCGGCGCCGAGAGTCTACTGAGGATACTGGAGCCCGCTCTGATCGTGATCCTTGGAGGTCTCGTCGGCGGGATGATCATCGCCATGTACCTCCCCATCTTCGAACTCATCAACGCGATCCAATAACGTCCCGTCGACCTCGTGAGACGCGGATCCCTGCGCTTGCGGGGCTTCCCCCCGTTCCTCTTCTTGCCGCATGTCCGCGAGCACAAACGAAGGAGACATGATCCGCCGCGGGTCGGCTCCCTGCGTGCGGGATCTCCTCCGCCAGTCGGTTGACGTGGCCTTCGAACGGTACGGATGCGTGGCGGCGGACCGACGGTCCGGCGACGACCGGTGGCTGCGCTTCGAGGCTCCGAACTGGACATTGCGCCTGCGAGCCAGGCCGGACCGGATCGGTGGTCCGGCACGGATCCGGTCGTGGACGGCCGCCTTCGCGGAGGGGTTCGCCACCGTGCCGGAGGCGTTGCAAGCCCTGGGGTTGCCGCCTCCCGAACCGTCGGCGGGGACGAAGGATGTTCGTCTGCCGCTGCGTGACGGCGCCGGGAGGGTGCATTCGCTGACCCTGTCGGTGCGGCATGGCCGAATCCGCGCCGCCACCGGCTTCGATGAACCGCCGGACTGGGACGTTGAGACTCCGTTGCTGGACGATGCCTAAGTATGGGGTAACCGTCCGCGGTCGCCGGCGCTCCGCCGGAGCCGCGGCCCGCGCAGCCCCACCGGGGGTGCTGCCGAGAATCCAACCTGGGGCGGAAGTGAGGAGAGGGATGAGAAGAGCGACGAGGAGTGGTACGGAGGGGTTCACGCTGATCGAACTGCTGATCGTGGTCGTCATCATCGGCATTCTCGCGGCCATCGCGATTCCACAGTTCACCAGCACGAAGGAGAAGGCGTTCGATGCCGCCGCGCAGAGCGACATTCGCAACATGATGACGGCTGAGGAGGCGCACTTTTTCAACAACCAGGCGTACGCGGCGGTCAGCGTGGCCGCCGGCGGAGGGGCGGACCTGGACGGCGACGGAACTCGCGACTTCCAGGCCAGCACGAACATCGCGCTGTCGGTGACCGCCTATACGGACGGCTACCAGATCACGGCGAAACACGCATCCTCGCCGAACACCTGGTGCGTCAATTCGTCGTCGGCGAACGCCGAGGGAGCCGTAGGACAGATCGTCGAGGACACCAGCTGCTAGCCGGACGCCGGCGGTTGATACGCCGTTGAAGCGGGGGACGATGCTTAGGGAGAGGATCGGAAACGCTCATTCGAGGAAGGGAGCACCCCGTGCAGCATGGCGAATCACCTGGACCCCCTGGATCGCGATCGGGGCGGAGCGGGTTCAGTCTGGTGGAGGTCGCGGTCGCGCTGGCGGTCGCCGGATTGGCCGCGACCTTCATCATCTCGCGCGAACCCCTCGATCGGTTCAGTCTGACGCGAGCCGCCCGGTTGGCGGAGTCGCAACTCACGCTGGCACGCCTCCACGCCGTAGCGACCCATGCACCGACCGCAGTGACTCTCGCGGAGACGCGGCTCGAAGTATCGGGGAGGGGAGGGTCGCTGCTGTCTCGCGTCGACCTCGGGGGGCGGGCTCTCGGCCGGCTCGACTCGGTGCGGCTGCAGCCCTCCACACTCCGCTTCAACGCCCGGGGACACGGATCTTCGGGTAGCGTCTACCTGTATCGCGGAGAGGGCGGCATTCGGCTCGTGTCGAACTTCGTGGGCCGGGTTCGCGCGGAGCCGTTTCAACATTGAAGACCGCGGGCTTCAGTCTGGTCGAGGTCCTGCTGGCCATCGTCGTGACGTCCGTCGGGGTTCTCGGAGCGGCGGGCGTTGTGCTCGGGATCGGTGCCCAGGCGCTCCGGGCGGCGCGGGGGACGGAGCGTACGCTCGCGGGGCGAAACGCCGTGGAGTCCCTCGTCCGGGCCGGACACGCCGTGGCGATCTCCCACACGAGCACCGTCGACATCGGCGGACGTCGATTCGACGTCTCGCACGACGTGACCGAACACCCGCCGCGGCTCAAGCATGCCCGCGTGACGGTGTCCCGGCCGCCGGCCCCGGCGGCGGAACTCGACATCGTCCTCGCGCGGCCCCGTCCGCTGCCTGCTGCGCCATGAGCGCCCCGCGCCGCCGCCAGGGAGGGTTCACGCTCGCCGAGATGCTCGTCGCGCTGACAGCCGCCGGCCTGCTCATCGCCTTGCTCATCGGCCTGCTGGGAAGCCAGAGCGCCTTCCACCTGCGCAACGAGGACACGATCCAGGCCTCGCAGATCACGCGCGCCCTGTCCGACGGGCCGGGGGCGGAGATTCGCGGCGCCGGGCCGGGCGACCTGCTCGTCGCGACGCACGACACGGTGTCCATCCGTGTCGACATGTTGAGGGCGGTCGTTTGCCGCAGCGGGAGCGGTTCGATCGATCTCTTCGTCTACGATTCCATCGCCGCGAACCCTCAGCCCCGGTGGCGTGGCACGGCGTTTTCCGGGCCGTACTCGGCGACCTGGGCCTACGCGGACGGACTCACGCTCGTCTCCGGCGTCTCGGCGGCGGCGGAGACCGCCTGCCGGGCGGCCGGAGCGGATCGTGCGAATCGGATGCCGACCCGATGGTTCCGCCGCGCGGGCGGCTGGGGCCGAGGCCTCGCCCCGATGCCCGTGCCCGGCTCACTCGCCCGCGTCTACGGACGGGTCACCTACGCCATCCATCCATCGGATTCCGAGCCGCGGACCGTGTCCATCCGGCGCAACGGCCAGGAGTTCGCGTCACCGCTCGAGCCCGGCGCGGCGTTTGAGTACCGGTTGTCGAGCGGCGCGATCCAGGCCGACGTAGCGCCCGGGGACCTTCCCCGAGTGCGCGAGGTCCGGCTGACCGGCACGGCCATCGGCCGAAACGGGCGCGCAGTGGGCCGGCAGGTCGTTTACGCGATTTCGCTCCGCAACTGAGACATGAGGCCATTCGGATTGCGGCGCCGGAAGACGACAGTCGGAGTCGATATCGGCAGTGGCTTCAGCAAAGCCGCGGTGCTCGAGCATGGCGAGAACGGGCCGCGCCTGAAAGCGCTTGCGACCGCCCGGAACGAGGCGGACGCCGTGCGCGGTGGGACGATCCGGGACCCGGAGCGCGTAGCCGACACGCTTTCCTCGATGTTCAGGCGGGAGCGAATCAAGCCCCGCGATGTCGTCATCGGCATCGGCGGGCGCGATGTCCTGAGCAAGGTGATCGAAATCGACCGGATGGATGAGGCGGAGGCCCGTGCCGTGATGCCGTGGGAAGCGGAGCAGCACGTCCCCTTCGACATGAAGAACGTGGAACTGGACTTCGCGATCATCGATCCGGACGGCGAAGGCTCCACGATGACCGTGTTGTTGGCGGCGGCGAAGCGAGACGTCGTCGAGACGCGGGTCGCACTCGCGCGGCGAGCGGACCTGAACCCCACCACGGTCGACGTAGAGGCCCTGGCCCTTCGCAACGCGTTCGAGGCGAACCATCCGAACGCCATGAAGGATGTGACCGTACTCGTCGACATCGGGGCCCATTCGACCACCATGCACCTGCTCCGGGACGGACTCCCCCTGCTGACGCGGGAACTGGCCATCGGCGCTCCGACCGCGGACGAACTGGACGAGTGTGCCCGCCGGATCGCGCGCGGCATTACCCGGACGGGGGCGTTCGTGGAGACGGGACCGGGGATCGCGGGCGTATACCTGTGCGGAGGAGGAGCCACGGCGGCCGGACTGATAGAGGTTCTCGCAGAGACGACCGGCGTTGAAACGCGCCTCGCGAGTGCGTTCGAGCGCATCGAGGTCGCGCCGGACGTCGCGGACCGGACAGATTTGGGCGCGGTGGCGCCGCTGCTCATGCTCTCGGTCGGACTGGCTCTCCGGTCCCCGGTCCGGGGCGGCTGAGCGCGAGTGCGCGGGTAAGGCCGTGATCGAGATCAACCTCCTGCCCGAGTCTCAGCGTGCGCGGCAAGGGCTCGCGACCGACGGGAACGCCGGAGCCGGTCTGCGCATCGACGTTTGGGGTGTCGCACTACTGATTTCGGCGCTGACGATCCCGCCCGGCACGGCCGCGTTGTGGTGGGTGCACCGGACCGAAGCCCTTGAACTCGGCGCGCGGCTCGACGCGGTTCTGGCGGACTCGGCGCGGCTCGCGGAACTGCGGGCCGCAAGCGACAGCCTGGCGGCCAGATCTCGGGAAATCCGTGAGCGCGTCGCCCTGGTTGAACAATTGGACCGAGACCGGTTCGCGTGGCCGCACCTGATGGACGAAATCAGCCGTGCGCTCCCGCCCCCGGCCTGGCTGACTTCTCTGCGTCAACTGTCGCCGCCGCCCGACCTCTCGGTCGAGCTCCACGGGGTTGCGGGCCATCCGCTCGCGATCACGGAGTTCGTCCGTGCCCTGGGGATGTCGGACCACATCACCGATGTGAAGATCGTCGGGAGCCAGCAGCAGAGGTCCGAGCCCGATCAGGTCTCCCGGCAGGCCTTCACTCTCGTTCTTCGGCTCGGCCATGCCCCCGCCGAGCGGCGGGTCGGGCCCACTTGACCGTGCTGTCCGGGGATTTCCGCGCCCGGTACCGGGTGCTCGGGCTCGTGCTCCTGCTGGGCCTCGGGACGGCCTTCCAGCTGCGCTTCTGGAACCCACGCAAGGTGGAACTGGCCGCGCTGGCTGAGCGGGTCGAGCGGGCCGAGCGCGCCAACGCGCTCGCCGGGCCGGGTGACGGCAGCCTCGCCGCGATGCGCGAGGATCTCGTGCTCGGTGAACGACAACTCGCCGAGTTGAAGCGGCTCGTCCCGCGAGAGGGTGACGTTGAGGCCATCTATGAAGCCATTGCGGCCGAGACAGAGTCGCTCGGTCTCGAACTCGTCCACGCCCTGCCCGCCGATCCCGTGGCCGACTCCACCGAGTACTTCCTGCGGCAACGGTGGGCGCTCCAGGTCGAGGGGGCGTACCACGATGTCGGGACGCTCCTGACGCGAATCGCCGGCTTCGCCCGTCTTGTACGGCCCGAGGTCGACGAAATCCTGCCCTCCCGGATCGCCGACTCCGGTCGGCAACTCGTTCACGCCCGCTTCAGCCTCGAGACCTTCGTGCTTCCACCCGAGGACTACGTTTCGCCGGAGGAAAGATGATTCGGCTGCTTTTCGCCGTCGTGCTTGCCGCGATGTTCCGGACCGGGCCATCGGAGGCCGCGGCACAGACACGGCCGCCGGTCTACGAGCGGGAGGTCTTCACCTACCCCGCCTTCGACCGACGCGACCCGTTCCAGCCGCTTCACCTCGACACGCGGACGGGGCCCCGTTTCGGCGACCTTACGCTGGTCGGCGTGCTGTACACCCCGCAACTCGGAAGCGTGGCGATTCTGACCGATCGCACGACCGGCCGGCGATACCGCGCCCGCGAACGCGACAACATCGGCGCGGCCCGCGTCGTACAAATCCGACCGGAGGAGGTGGATTTCGTGATCACGAGTTTCGGGGTCAGCCGTCGGGAGACGCTGCGCGTGCGCCGCGAACGGGGGACGGGAGCATGATCTCGCGGATCATTCTCCCCTTCGCCGCAGCGCTTGCGGCGGCGCCCGCAGCCGAAATGCGGGAAGTGAGGATCGCGTCCCAGGGGACGGAGACCGAGATCACGGTGGTCCTCGGCGAAACTGCCACGTACCGCCACATGGTGCTCACCCATCCTCCGCGGCTGCTCCTGGACATACAGGCGGGGAACGCGGGACTGGCGCAGCGCCGCTACGAGGGGATCAACCGCGGCGGAGTTCTCGGCATGCGTTCAACCCAGTTCCGGCCCGAGACGGTGCGGCTCGTATTCGACCTCGATCGGGAAATCGCCTACCGCGTCACTGCGGACTCCGGGGCGATTCGAGTGACCTTCCGGAACCCCGGGCCGCCTTTCGTGGCCTGGTCCACGACGGAGGTTCAGGACGCTTCCGTGGCGGACATGGGAGGACCTGCCGGGCCGCCGCCCGTCGTGCAGGCGACCGAGCCGCGCATCTCCGTGGTGTACGACAGCGCCAGCATGCTCGACGTACTCGCCGGTTTCTCCGAGTTTGCGGACATCTCCGTCGTCCCGAACGGGGATGTCGCCTCCGTCGTCGTCCGAGGCATCGACATCCGCGACCAGCCATGGGACGTGGCGCTCAACGCGATCCTGTCCGCCCAGAACCTCGGCTGGCACCGGACCGAGAGCGGGATCATCGTCGTGGACTGGCTGGAGAACCTCCAGGCGCGGGATCAACTGCTCAGCGAAACGCGCGTAATCCGGGTCAACTACGCGCGGGCGGATTCGGTGGCCGAGACGCTCCGGCACCTGGCCACGCCCAACCGCGGCCAGGTCGTGTCGTTCTCGGGCAGCAACACCGTCATTGTGACCGACGCACCGTCCGTCGTCGCGCGGATGGACACGATCGTCGCGGCGCTGGACCGGCGGCTCCCCCAGGTCGCGATCGAAGCGAAGATCGTGTTCGTCGATCGGACGGACGTACAGCAACTGGGAATCGTGTACGACCTCAAGGAGCGGAGCGGCGGCGCCGTGGAGCAGGGCCTCAACGACTTCATTGCGGTGCCCGACCCCAACGCGCCGCCCCAGCTCGTCGATGTGGACGGCGATGGCACCGTGGATCAGGGCTTCGTCCGGCGGACGAACGAAACGCTCGTGAGCCTGGGGGGTTCGGCGGTCGCGGCGCTGGCGAACGCGAATGATCGTCCGATCGGGCCCGCCCTCCAGATCCTGACGGCCGTGGCCTTCGGCGATTTCTCCCTCTTCTCGTTCCTCGAAGCGCTTGAGTCCCACCAGTTGTCGGACGTACAGGCGGCGCCGTCGATCCGGGTCGTGGACCACGCGCACGCGAGGATACAGGTGGGCGAACGCACCCCGATCCGGGTCCTGGAGCCGGGAGCCCAGACCGAGTCCGCGCGGGTCAACGTCGACTTCGAGGACACGGGGATCATTCTGGATGTCGTTCCGCACGTGACGAACAACAACCAGATCCGGCTGGAACTGATGGCCGAACGGTCCGGCCTGAAGCTCGGACTCTCGGATGTGGGCTTCGTGTTCGAGAAACAGATCGGTGAGACGACGCTGTTGCTCGATGACGGCGAGACGGCTGTGATCGGCGGACTCACGCTGAGCGAGGTGAGCCGGAGCCAAAGCGGGATTCCCGGGTTGATGAACCTTCCGCTGATCGGAAATCTGTTCCGGAGCACCAAGGAGAACGAGGTGAAGCAGGACCTCATCATCCTCGTCACACCTCACATCATCCACCGCCGCCCCGAGGGACGATAGGGGGACGGCAGGTTGCGGCTCCCGCCCTCGGCGCATCCTTTTCCCGCCGTTGGAAGGGCCGTTCGATGAGGAGCGATCCACACGATGTTCACGCAGAGTTCGCAGGATGAGGACTGAATGCTGAGGTGTCTGAGGCTGACCACGGCAGGCGAGACGCACGGCCCCGCCGTGGTCGCCGTGCTGGAGGGGATCCCCGCCGGGCTGGCGCTTGCGCCTGAGGATATCGCGCGGGAGCTGGCGCGCCGGCAGGGCGGGCACGGCCGTGGGGGCCGCATGAAGATCGAGAAGGATGTGGGCGAGATCTTCGGCGGCGTGCGCCTCGGCGAGACGCTCGGGGCTCCGGTCGCGGTCCGGATCCCCAACCGCGACTTCAGGAACTGGGGCGCGGCGATGGCGGTCGAAGCGCCGGAGGTGGACGACGACGAACGCCTGCGCCGGGTGTACCTGCCGCGGCCGGGGCACGCCGATCTCGCGGGGATGCTCAAGTACGGGCGGACGGACGCCCGCGACATCCTCGAGCGGGCGAGTGCGCGGGAGACCGCCGCCCGCGTCGCCGCCGGGGCCGTGGCCAAGCGGCTGCTGGGGGAGTTCGGCGTGCGCGTCGAGAGTCACGTGGTGTCGATCGGTCCGGTGGAAGCGTCGCGCGGGTTGCCGCTGCCGGAGGATCTGATCGCCGTGGCCGACGCGTCGGTCGTGCGCTGCATCGACCCCGATGCGACCATCGCCATGGTCGACGCGATCGACGCGGCCCGCCGTGCCGGCGATTCGCTGGGAGGCGTATTCGAGGTCGTCGCGCGCGGTGTGCCCGTGGGCCTCGGCAGCCACGTCACCTGGGAGACCCGCCTCGGCGGCCGGATCGGCGGAGCTATGATGTCGATCCACGCGATGAAGGGGGTCGAGATCGGGATGGGCTTCGAAGCCGCGCGTCACCGCGGGTCCGACGTCCACGACGAGATCGAACGGGATCCGGCGCTTCGCGGGAGCGGAGGCTACAGGCGGCGGCGGAACAACGCGGGAGGCCTGGAAGGCGGGATGACGACGGGAGGCGATATCGTCGCCCGTGTGGCGATGAAGCCGCTCAGTTCGCTGCGCCGCCCCCTGGACAGCGTGGACACACGGACCGGTGAGCCCGCCAAGGCGGTCCTCGAGCGCAGCGACGTGTGCGCGGTGCCGGCCGCCGGGATCGTGGGGGAGGCGATGATGGCGCTGGTGCTGGCGGACGCGTGGATCGAGAAGTTCGGCGGCGACAGCCTCGCGGAGATGCGCTCCAACGTGGTCAGTTACCTCGCCCGACTCGAGGACGCGGGGTGACGTGGCGGGCGTACCCGGAAAGATCTGGCTCGTCGGTCTCTCCGGATCGGGGAAGAGCACCATGGGCCCGATCCTCGCGCGGCGTCTGGGCTACCGGTTCGTCGACCTGGACCGCGAGATCGAGGCGCGAGCCGGCGAATCGATCTCGCGCGTATTCCGCCGCCGCGGGGAAGGCGAGTTCCGGCGGCTCGAGGCCGCCGCCGCCGCCCGCGTGGCCCGGGAAAAAGACGTGGTCGTCGCGACCGGGGGCGGGTGGATGGCGCGCCGGGACATCGACCGTTCCTCCGACGGCCGGGTACGCGTCTGGTTGCGCGTGCGCCCCGAGACCGCGATCCATCGCCTCTCCCAGGAGGGCGCCGAGGTCCGGCCTCTGCTGGCCGGGCCCGACCCCGAAGCCGCGCTCGCCGCGCTGCTCGCGGCGCGGGAGGCCGCCTACGCGGAGGCCGAGGTCGTACTGGAGACGGATGGCCGGGAACCGGAAGATGTCGTGGAGGTAGCGCTGAGGAGTCTGCGGCATTTCGCCGCCGGCCGGCAGGGAGGCAGGGAAGGACCGACGGAAGGACCAACGGAAGGACAACAGGAGAGTTGAGAGACAGCCCGTGAATCTCGTCATCGTGGAGTCGCCGGCGAAGGCCCGCACCCTGGAGTCGTATCTCGGGGCCGGATTCAGCGTGCAGGCATCCGTCGGACACGTCCGGGACCTCCCCAGAAGCGGCCTCGGCGTCGACGTCGATAAGGGGTTCGAGCCGGAGTACGTCACGATCGAGGGGAAGGAACCCGTCCTCCGCAAGCTGCGCGCGGCGGCGGCGAAGGCGGATTCCATCCTTCTCGCCACGGACCCCGACCGGGAGGGCGAGGCGATCGCCTATCACATCGTCGAGGCCCTGACCCAGCGGAAGCGGTCGCTCCGGGAGCGGTTCCACCGCATCACGTTCAACGAGATCACGAAGAGCGCCGTGCTCGAGGCGCTCAAGGAGCCGGGCGAGATCGACCTCCCCCGCATCGAGGCCCAGCAGGCGCGCAGGATTCTGGATCGTCTCGTCGGGTACAGGGTCTCCCCGCTCCTGTGGAAGAAGATCAAGCCGGGGCTCTCGGCGGGCCGCGTGCAGTCGGTCGCCGTACGCCTGCTCGTGGAGCGCGAACGGGAGCGGCGCGCCTTCCGGAGCGGCGCCTGGTGGCGCCTGCGCGCGCACCTCGCCGCGGACGGGGGAGTCTTCACGGCCGACCTCGCCGCCCTCGACGGGGTGGCGATCGCGACGGGCCGGGATTTCGACGAGCGCACCGGCGCCCTCAAGCCCGGCCGCAAGGTCGTCCTGCTGGACCGGGAACGCGCCGAGGCGCTCCGCGCGCGGTTGGCCGACGCCGCCTTCACGGTCGTCAGCCTGCGGGAGAAGCGGTCGAAGCGGAGCCCGTATCCTCCCTTCACGACGGCGACCCTCCAGCAGGAGGCCAACCGCAAGCTGAACCTCGGGGCCCGGGAGACGATGCGGACCGCCCAGGCGCTCTACGAGGCCGGCCGCATCACCTACATGAGGACCGATTCCGTCACACTCTCCGAAGCCGCGATCACGGCGATCCGGAGCCGCGTGGCGGCCCGATACGGGAAGGAGTACCTGAGCCCGGCCCCACGGCGCTACAAGACGAAGTCCCGCTCGGCGCAGGAGGCCCACGAGGCGATTCGTCCGGCCGGCACCGACATGCGGACCGCGGATGAACTCGGACTCACCGGCCGGCAGAAGGCGCTCTACGAGCTGATCTGGCGACGCGCGGTCGCGACGCAGATGGCCGATGCCCGGCTGCGGCACCTGACCGTGCAGGTGGATGCGGAGGAGGCGCGCTTCCGGGCCGCGGGGAAGGTCATCGAATTCCCCGGCTTCTTCCGCGCCTACGTCGAAGGCTCCGACGATCCGGACGCGGCGCTGGAGAACCAGGAGACGGTCCTCCCGGACTTGCGCGAGGGTCAGACGCTCGAGAAGCGCAAGCTGGAGAGCCGGAAGCACGAGACGAAGCCGCCCCCCCGCTTCACGGACGCGGCGCTCGTGAAGGAACTGGAGGCGGACGGCATCGGGCGTCCCTCCACGTACGCTGCCATTATCTCTACCGTCGTCGATCGAGGGTACGCCGTACGACAGAACAAGCAACTCGTCCCCACGTTCATCGCCTTCGCGGTAACCGGCCTCCTCGAGGATCACTTCCCGAACCTCGTCGACACCGGGTTCACCTCCGAGATGGAGGATGCGCTGGACGAGATCGCTCGCGGCAACGTGGACTGGCGCGCCTACCTCGGGGATTTCTACAGCGGCGGAGACGGTCTCGAAGCGCGACTCGTCGAGCGCGAAGCGGCCATCGACCCGCGCGAAGCCTCGACCGTGCGGCTCCAGGACCTCACTCCCCGCGTGCGGATCGGCCGCTACGGGCCCTTCCTCGAACTCGAGAAGAACGGCGACCGGCTCACCGCGTCCCTCCCCGACGACGTCGCCCCGGCCGACCTCAGCGAGGAGCAGGCGATCGACCTCCTGCGGAAGCGGGCGGAAGGTCCGGACCGTCTGGGGGAGGACCCCGATTCCGGGGAGGCCATCTACCTCATGGAGGGGCGCTTCGGCCCCTACGTCCAGCGGGGCGAGCGGGCGGACGGACAGAAGCCGAAACGCGCCTCCCTCCCGAAGAACATGCGGCCGGAGGATGTCTCGCTGGCGACGGCGCTCAAACTGCTCGCCATGCCCGCCCCGCTCGGCGCGCACCCGCAGAGCGGCGACCCGGTGAAGGTGGGCATCGGGCGCTACGGCCCGTACGTCGTCCACCAGTCGGACTACCGCTCGCTGACGGAGAGCGACGACCCGCTCGACATCACCTTCGAGCGCGCCATGGAGCTGCTCTCCGCGCCCAAGACGCGGGGCCGCCGGGCGAGCGCCACGCCGCTGCGGGAAGTCGGCGCGCACCCGGATGACGGCGAGCCGATCGCGATCTACAAGGGTCGCTACGGTCCCTACGTGAAACACGGCACGACGAACGCGTCGCTGCCCAGGGGGATGGAGCCCGACGAGGTCACGCTGGACGTGGCGCTGGACCTGCTGAAGAAGCGGAGGGAGCGCGACGCGACCCGAAAGGCGGGGGGGCGGCGCGGCGGCTCCCGCAAGAAGTCGTCGAGAAAATGACCGGGACGTCCGCGCCCGCCGACTCGGGGGCGCGAGCTCGACGTGCATGGGTCGACGACTTCCTTCGCTACGCCCGCTCCGAGCGCCGGCTGTCCCCCAACACCGTGTCCGCATACCGCCGCGACCTCGGCCAGTTCGAGGCCTTCGTGAGCGCGTACGAGGGGACGCACGACTGGGGCTGGGCGGACGTGCATCGCCTGTCCATCCGTTCCTTCATGGGACACCTGGAGTCGCGCGGGCTGAAGCGTTCCTCGATCGCCCGCAAGCTCGCCGCCGTGCGCGCCTTCTTCGCCTTCCTCCGGCGCACGGACCGGGTGGAAGCCAGCCCGGCCCGGCTCGTCCGCACCCCCCGCCGCGACCGGACGCTGCCCTCCTTCCTGAGCGAAGAGGACGCCCGCGAACTGCTCGATTCCGCGGGCGAGGCGGCGCGACGGGACGGGTCCGCGGTGGCGCTCCGGCGCTGGGCCCTCCTCGAGTTGCTGTACTCGTGCGGACTGCGCCTGGCGGAGGTGCAGGGCCTCGACGTGACCGCCGTGGACCGCCACACGGGGCAGGTCCGAGCGCTCGGGAAGGGCGGGAAGGAGCGGGTGGTCCCTCTCGGCCGCCGCGCCTCGGAAGCGCTCGGCGCCTATTTCGGGAAACGGGGGGAAAGCGCCTCCCGCGCCGCGTTCCTCTCCGTTCGCGGCACCCGCCTCTCGCGGCGGCAGATCCAGCGCGACGTGACGGCCCAGCTTGCGCGGGTCGCGGAGGGCGACCGTCTGACCACGCATTCGCTGCGCCACTCCTTCGCGACCCACCTTCTCGATCGCGGCGCGGACCTCGTCTCGGTGAAGGAGATGCTGGGACACGCGAGTCTGAGCACGACCCGGATCTACACGCACACATCCGTGGACCGCCTCAAGCGCGTACACTCCCGGGCCCACCCGCGCGGTGGAGAGTGAGAGGAGAGTGAAGAGCATGATACGAGCCACAACGATCCTCTGCGTTCGGGTCGGAGGGGAGGTCGCGATGGCGGGTGACGGCCAGGTGACGATGGGGGAGACCGTCGTCAAGGCGAAGGCGAGCAAGCTCCGCACCATGCGCGACGGTCGGATCCTGGCGGGCTTCGCCGGCGGCGTCGCCGATGCGCTCACCCTGTTCGAGAAGTTCGAGGCGCAACTCGAACGCTACCCGCGCCACCTCACACGCGCGGCGGTGGAACTCGCGAAGGAGTGGCGGAGCGACCGCTATCTTCGGCGGCTCGAGGCGCTGCTCGCCGTCGCCGACCGGGAGACGAGCCTGCTCATCGCCGGCACGGGAGAGGTCATCGAACCGGACGACGGCATTCTCGCGCTCGGTTCCGGGGGGCCGCACGCGCTCGCCGCCGCTCGGGCCCTCGCCCGCCGGACGGATCTGCCCGCCGCCGAGGTGGCCCGGCAGGCGCTCGAGATCGCGGCGGAGATCTGCGTGTACACGAACCGCGAGATCACGGTGCTCGAACTCGCGGACGCCGACGGCAACGGAAACGAGCCATGAAGACCGATATCAGCCCCGCCCCGGACCCCGGCGACCCCGGCATCGCGGCGGCGCTTACCCCGCGACAGATCGTCGAGGAACTCGACCAGTACATCATCGGACAGGACGAGGCGAAGAAGGCCGTCGCGATCGCGCTCCGCAACCGCTGGCGCCGGCAGAACGTCGACGAGGGGATGCGCGAGGAGATCCTCCCCAACAACATCATCCTCATCGGCCCGACCGGCGTGGGGAAGACCGAAATCGCCCGCCGCCTCTCGCGGCTCGCGGGGGCTCCGTTCATCAAGGTCGAGGCCTCGAAGTTCACCGAGGTGGGCTACGTCGGCCGCGATGTGGAATCGATGATCCGGGACTTGCTCGAGATCGCGATCAAGCTCGTTCGCGAAGAGCAGGAGGCCCGCCACGCGGAGATCGCTGACAGGCGGGTCGAAGAGCGCCTCCTCGACCTTCTCCTGCCTCCCGTCGCGGAGAGCGAGCCCGCGGCGGGTTCCGGCGGAGGCCCGCAGCGGCAGTTCGTCGTGTCGCTCGCGGGGCAGGCATCCGAGACCCACTCGGACGAGCCTTCCGAGCAGCGCAAGCAGCGCACTCGGGAGAAGCTCCGCGGGCTCCTGCGCGACGGCATGCTCGATGAGCGGGAGGTCGAAGTCGAGGTCAGCGAGAGCGCGGTCCCGATGCTTGATGTGGGGGGCGGCATGGAAAGCCTGGACTTCAACGTCGGCGAAGTCCTCAAGGGCGTTCTGCCGAAGAAGACCCGCCGCCGCCGCGTCTCGGTCGCGGACGCGCGCCGCATCCTCCGCTCCGAGGAGCTCGCGAACCTGGTGGACATGGAGGAGGTCACGGAGCAGGCGCTCCGCCGGACCGAGAGCATGGGGATCGTCTTCCTCGACGAGATCGACAAGGTCGCCGGAAAGCACGGCGGCTCCGGACCCGACGTATCGCGCGAGGGCGTGCAGCGCGACCTCCTGCCCATCGTCGAGGGGTCCACGGTCCAGACGCGGCACGGGATGGTCCGCACGGACCACATCCTGTTCATCGCCGCCGGGGCCTTCCACATCGCGAAGCCGTCGGATCTGATCCCCGAACTCCAGGGCCGGTTCCCGATCCGCGTGGAACTCGAGAGTCTGGACGCGGAGGCGTTCACGCGCATCCTGCAGGAACCTCGCTACGCCCTCCTCGCGCAGTACCAGGCACTCGTGGAGACCGAATCCGCCCGGCTCGAGTTCGAGGAGAGCGCGGTCCGCGAGATCGCCCGCATCGCGAGCCACGTGAACGAGCGGACGGAGAACATCGGCGCCCGGCGTCTCCATACGGTGCTCAGCACGCTCCTGGAGAAGATCCTCTTCGATCTGCCGGAGGCGCGGGCGAACGAGACGATCGCCATCGACGCGGACTTCGTGCGCGATCGCCTGTCGCGGATCGCGGACGACGAAGACCTGCGCCGCTATATCCTCTGAACCGAGGTACTCACGAAGCCATGGACCGGACCCGACACTTTCTCTCGATCGCCGACTGGTCGCCCGAGCGGTTGCGCGAGGCGCTCGACCTCGCCGACCGCCTCAAGGCCGACCCCGATGCGGCGGGCCGTCCCCTCGCCGGCAAGTCGCTCGCCATGATCTTCACCAAGAGTTCGACCCGCACCCGGGTGTCCTTCCAGGTGGGGATGCACCAACTCGGCGGGCAGGCGCTCTTCCTCTCCTCGCGCGACATCCAGATCGGGCGCGGGGAACCGCTCTCCGATACGGCCCTGGTCCTGTCGCGCTTCGTGCACGGGATCATGATCCGGACGTTCGCGCAGTCCGACGTCGAGGCGCTCGCCGAGCACGGTTCGATCCCCGTCATCAACGGACTCACGGATCTGCTGCACCCCTGCCAGGTCATGGCCGACCTGCAGACCGCGCGCGCCGAGTTCGGCCCCGACCTCTCGGGACGGACCGTCGCCTGGATCGGCGACGGCAACAACGTCGCGAACTCGTGGTTGAACGCCGCGGCGAAACTCGGCTTCCAGCTCCGTCTCGCCTGCCCCGAGGGTTACGATCCGGATCCCGCGATCCTCGCCGCCGCGGGACGCGCGACGCAGGTGGATCTCTTCCGGGCGCCCGCCGAGGCGGCGGAGGGAGCGCACGTCGTGACGACGGACGTGTGGGCCTCGATGGGACAGGAGGAAGAAGCCGCGGAACGCGCGCGGGCCTTCGAGGGATACCATGTGGACGCGGAGATCATGGCCCGCGCCGCCAACGATGCGATCTTCCTCCACTGCCTGCCCGCGCACCGCGGCGAGGAAGTCGCGGCCGAAGTCATCGACGGGCCCGCGTCGCGCGTGTGGGACGAGGCGGAGAACCGGCTCCACTCGCAGAAGGCGATCCTCACCATGCTCATGGGAGCGGCCTCGTGAAGGACCTGAAAGAAACCCCGCTGTTCGAGGAACACGTCCGGCTGGGCGGGAAGATCGTCCCCTTCGCCGGCTACGCGATGCCCGTCCAGTATCCGACCGGCATCAGGGCCGAACACCAGGCCGTGCGGGAGAAGGCGGGCCTGTTCGACGTCTCCCACATGGGAGAGTTCCGTGTCCGCGGCGGGGACGCGCAGGCGTTCGTGGCCTACGCGACCACGAACGACCCCTCGCGCCTGGAGCCGGGAGACGCCCAGTACAGCGCGATGTGCCACGAGACCGGCGGCGTCATCGACGACCTCATCGTCTACTGCATGGGCGAGGCGGATTACCGGCTCGTCGTGAACGCGGCCAACATGGCCAAGGACTGGACGCACCTGAGCGGGCTCGCGCGGGACTTTGACGTGGAGATGACGGACGAGAGCGACGGGATCGCCCTCCTCGCCCTCCAGGGTCCGCTGGCGGAAGTGATCCTGGCGCCGCTGACCGACCGGCCGCTGACGGAGATCGGGTACTATCGCTTCGTGCACGGAGACGTCGCGGGCGCGCCGTGCGTCATCAGTCGGACCGGATACACGGGGGAGATCGGGTTCGAACTCTACATGCCGAATGCGAGCGCGGTGCCGATGTGGCGGGCGCTGGTCGAGGCCGGCGCCGTCCCCACGGGCCTGGGAGCCCGCGACTCGCTCCGGCTCGAGATGGGCTACGCCCTGTACGGCAACGACGTGGACGACGAGACGACCGCGCTCGAGGCCGGGCTCGGGTGGCTCGTGAAGCACGCCAAGGGCGACTTCGTGGGCGCGGAAGCCCTCGCCGCCCAGCGCGCCGCCGGCCTCACCCGCAAGCTGCGCTTCCTGAGACTGCTCGAGCGGGGCTTCCCGCGGCCGGGCTACGACGTGCGATTCGACGGGGAGGCCGTCGCCGTCGTCCGCAGCGGCACCGTGAGTCCTTCCATGGGGCACGGGATCGCGACGGCCTACCTGCCGGTGGCCGCCGGGTTCGGCGCCGCGGTCGAAATCATGATCCGGGGGAAGGCGATCGCCGCCGAGGTCGTCCGCCCGCCCTTCTATCCGCGCGGCTCGCTGCACCGGATCGCGCCGCGGATCGCCGTCATCACGATCTCCGATGCCGTACACGCCGGGGAGCGGGCGGACGGTTCCGGGGATCTCATCGGGAAGTGGATCCGGGGGCGCGCCTACTCGCTGTCCGGGGCCGATGTCGTGCCCTGCGAGAGCGACGCGATCAGCTCCCGCCTCCGGCACTGGTGCGACGTACGTGGGGTCGATGTCGTACTCACGACCGGCGGCATCGGGCTCGCGGCGCGCGACGTGACGCCCGAGGCGATGCGCACCGTCCTTGAGCGCCACGCGCCGGGGATCGCCGAGATGCTGCGCCGCGCCGGCGCCGAGTCGACGCCGTACGCCGCGCTCGGCCGCGGGCTTGCGGGAATCCGCGGCGAGACGCTCATCATCAATCTGCCCGGAAGCCCGGGCGGCGTCTCCGACGGCCTCGCCGCACTCGAGTCCGTCATCGACCACGCGGTCGATCTGCTCCGCGGCGAGACCGTGAACGCCCCGGGCGGCTGATGGCGGGCGTCTTCGTTGACGGGCGCGCGGTGGAGGCCGCCATCGCCGTCCGGCAGGCCGCGCAGGCCGACGGGCACGAGGTCGAGTTCGTGGAGTCCGTGCGCGAACTCGAGGGACGGCTGGGCGGGGCGGCCGAGGTCGCGCTCATCCTCACGGGCCCTCCCGGCGAATCGCGCGCCGCCGCGATGCGCGGACTGTTCGAGGCGGAGATTCCGCGGCCTCCCGTGCTCGGACTCACGGAGGAGACCCACCCGGACGCGCGCCGGCGGCTGGCGCGGTCCTTCGATCTCGACGAGGCGCTCTCGCTTCCCGTCGACCCCGACGAGGTGCGGGTCGTCCTGCAGACGCACCTCGACCGCTACGACCTCCAGCGGCAGACGGGGATCATCGGGCGTACCGAGGCCGTGCGCGAGATCCTCGAGCGGGTGCACATGATCGCCCCCGTGATGAGCACCGTCCTCCTCACGGGCGAGAGCGGGACCGGAAAGGAACTCGTGGCTCGGGCCTTCCACCGGCTGTCGCCGAGGCGCGCCAGGGCCTTCATCGCGGTGAACTGCGCCGCCCTCCCCGAGTCGCTGCTCGAATCCGAACTGTTCGGACACGAGAAGGGTGCCTTCACCGGCGCGACCTCGCTGCGGCGGGGGATGTTCGAACTCGCCGATGGCGGCACGCTCCTCCTCGACGAGATCGCGGAGATGCCGCTCCCCACCCAGACGCGGCTTCTGAGGGTGCTCGAGAGCCGCCGCTTCATGAGGGTGGGCGGGGACCACGAGATCCAGGTCAGCGTCCGCGTCGTCGCCGCGACGAACCGCGACCTCAGACAGGCGGTCGAGACCGGGGAGTTCCGCCGCGACCTGTACTACCGCCTCAACGTCCTCAACGTCCACGTCCCCCCGCTCCGCGAGCGGCGCCGCGACATCCCCGTCCTCATCCGCCGCTTCATCTCGGAGTTCAGCCGTCAGCACGACCGTGAGTTCCGAGGACTCGCGCCCGAGGCGCTCCAGATCCTCCTCGACTACGACTGGCCGGGGAACGTTCGGGAACTCCGCAACCTGATCGAGTCCATGGTCGTGCTCGCGCCCGGGTCCGTGATCCGTCCCGAGGACATCCCCCCCGAGATCCGGTCGGGGGGCGTGAGCCTCGTGCCGTCCCCCGCACGCATCGCGCCTTCGGTCGACGCAGGCGCCGGACACCTCCCGAGTTCTCCGCAACTCGCGTTCGTCTTCCGCACCCTCGTCGACCTCAAGGTGGACATCGATGACCTCAAGCGGGAGTTCGAGGCCTACAGGTCGGGCGCTCGCCAACTCCCTGCGGCCCCCGCCCGGAGCGGGGTGGGGGAGGACGTCGAGGACGCGATCGAGATCGACATCACCGACGCGGTCGAGGCGATCGGTACGACCGGCGCCGAGACTATCTCATCGACGGAGGACGGTCCCACCCCCGAGGAACCGGACATGATCGCGATCCGGCCTGGGATGACGATGGAGGAGATCGAGCGCGCGGCGATCATCGCGGTGCTCCGCCAGGCCGGAGGCAACCGGCGCAGGGCCGCGGAGGCTCTCGGCATCGGCGAACGCACGATCTACCGCAAGATCCGGAAGTACGGCATCGAGCACTAGTGTGTCACTCCGCCGAACCCGTCTCCGCGCGGGCCTTCAGCCCTCGTGCGACGTCGTTGAACCCGCGGCGCACGAACCCGCCGAAGAGCAGCATCACGAGCGGGATGAGGAGGCCGGAGAAATCGTCCGACGTCCGGTAGCGGCACCGCCCCTCTCCGACGGCTTCCAGCCGCTGCTCCCGCAAGGCCGAGATCAGCAACCGGTGGCCCATCGCCGTGCTCCACGCGATGAGGTGCGGCGGCTCGACCGCCTCGATCCGTTCGACCTGCTTCAGCCTCCACGGGCCCATCCTCACGTACAACTCGACCGGCGAGCCGATCTCGAAGTCCGTGGCGACCGAGGGCGTGAACGGATTCCATTCGCCGTAGCGCTCGAAGTCGGTGAGGATGTCCCACGCCCGTTCGATCGGCGCGTCGATTTCCACGGATTCCGAACGCACATGTCCCCGGAACAAGGCGATGCCCCTCCGCTGCGGTTTCACTCCGGTTCACCCGTGGCGAACCCGGCCGCACGCTCTTCGCCGGGCCGCGGGTGTCGCGCCAGCAGCGCCTCGCTCTCCCGCCACAGGCGCGCTCCGGCGGAGGTGTCCATCGCCGGCGCGGACATCTCCTTCTCCCGCATCAGGTGCAGGTAGACCCCGCTCCGGCGACCCATGTCCTCCGCGCAGCACGCATGGGTCACGGGCGCCACCGCCCTGTCGGGCGCCGCGAAGAGCAGGCGTTTCGCGGGGTAGAGCAGGGGCTTCAGCCACCACGGCGCCTCCCGCATCAGGTCGGAGTCGACCGCCCCCGGACACAGCGAGTTCACGGCGACGCGCACCTCTCCATCCGGGTTCAGGCGGCGCGACAGTTCCTGCGCATAGGTGCACAGGTGCAGTTTGCTAAACGCATAGTACTTCAAGCCGTCCTGCAGGCCGTAGTCGGCAAACGCGCCGAAACTGGCGAAGTCGATCGAATCGGCGGCTCGATGCGTTTCGGACACGATGAAGACGATTCTGGGGGTCTCTCCACCGGGACCGCCCGGCCGAACGACGCCGTCCGCCAGGAGTCGGTCGATCAGTACGCGGTTGGCCAGGAAATGGACCGCGAACATCAACTCGTAGCCTTGGGCCGACCTCCGTGCCTTCGCCGGCATCACGCCGGCGTTGAGGACGAGGACGTCCACCGTGCGCCGCTTGCGCTTGAGCCGGTCGCAGAGCGCGTGCACGGAGTCGAGGTCCGCGAGATCGACGCGAAACATGTCGACCGCGTCGGAACCGGAGAGCCGCCGGACGTCCTCCCCGGCCTCGGGATGTCCGCCCCGGCAGGCCATGAGCACTTCGGCGCCGCGTTTCACCAGGTCGACAGCCACCGCCTTGCCGAGCCCCCGGTTGGCCCCTGTGACGAGGCACACCCTGCCGTCGAGGCGGACGCGCTCCGGAACGGGGCTCAGCGTGGGGCGTTGGAAGAAACGATCGACGACCCCGCTGGAAAATGCCCTCAGCTTCCGGTTGTATTTCACGTGACGACCTCGTGCGGTATCCGGTATTCGCGCCGGTAGGCAGCGGAGTGTCCGTCCATGGTCTCCTCGTCGAGGCCGAAGCTGGCCGACGAGTAGACGTGCCTCCCGAGGCTGTCCTTCCCGCTTCGCTCGGAAACGGCTCTCGCGGCGGCTGCGGCCTCCTCCGTGAAGTCGATCCCCGCGGCTCCGTAGATCCTGCGCAACTCGCCGAGCGGGTCCGCGACCAGGTCGTAGAACGATACATCGATGAACACGCCTGTGTCCGCGCCTCGCCGCACGGTCATGGAGCGCTCCATCATCCGGCGGATCTTCCTCATCCAGTGCGCCCCGATCTCCACCGGATCCACATGGTCGCTGAAGATGCCGCGCCCGTGCGCCACCATGCTGCAGAACGACGGCACCGACCTCTTCGGGTCGCGATGGGTCTGGATGACGCACACGTCGGGGAAGACATCGAGGACGACGTCGAGGTGTTCCATGTGATGCGGCGTCTTCAGCACCCAGCGATCGCCTGGCCGCTGCCAGTGCAGGATCTTCAGCACCGTGAGCATGTACTCGTAGCACTTGGTGTGGTCCCGGGTTTCGAGCCAGCGCGCATAGCTCGGCACGTGCATCGCCGCCTCCGGCGCCTGGCTCATGAACGAGAGATCGAGCAGAAGCACGTCCTCCTCCGGCGCGTCCCAGGCCATGGGGTGGACGGCGCGGAAATCGGGTGCCAGAAACCCGATCGCCCGCGCGGCGCGTTTCGCTTGGCGCATGCGTCGCCGCGGAGGCCCCGTCCCCTCGCCCTTGAGAGGTACGGGGCTGAGGACTTCCCATGCACTCAGGGCGCGAGTGCCCGGGTCCGCCGCAAGCAACCGGTGCAGCATCGTCGTCGCGGTACGCTGCAGGCCCGCGATGAGGAGGATTCGCCCCGGGTCCGCGTCGAGAATCTCCGGGTGTTCCCGAAGCACCCGCTCCGCGCGCAGCCGAATCGCGAGCGCCGATACGATCCGCGCGCGCTGAATCGCCGCGCCGAGCGGCGTCAGTCGAGCCTCCGCGTTGATGGAGTCCACGAGCACCTCGAGGGGCTCCAGGAACCACTCATCGCCGAAGTCGGAGAGTCCCGCCCGTCGCCTCGCGGCGGCGATCATGCGGCCGATGTCGAGGGCGCCGCCGAAGCCGAACCTCCGGGCCGCCCGCCCCACTCGGTTGGAGACGGACACGGAGAGGGGGCGGTACGGCCTGTCGTACTCCGTCGAGGTCCGCACCGGGCTGCCGTCCCGCCTCGTCTACGCCTCGCGAGGCGCGCGCAACTCCGACAGCTTCACGAGCCGGGTTCGCGGCTGCGGATGCTCCTTCGCCCTCACCCAGCGAAAACACATCGTCCCCGACGTATGCCCCGCCGTCTCCAGCCAGTTCGGGAGCCCGGGATCCTCGTGGCAGACGACGAGGCGTATGGAGCCGTCCTCCTCCTGGTGCGCGAGGTGCTTGTTCGTGTGGATCGCGTGGTAACGGTAGTCCAGCGACTCCATCCAGTAGTTGTTCAGTTGGAAGTTCCAGTGCTCGCACTCGGGCGGCATCGCTTCGATGACGAGCGCTTCGTCGTCGGCCACGGCCCAGTGACTGTGGTAGTAAACGATGTTCGGGTCGCCACCCGCCTGCAGCGACACGTCCGGATCGAACATGGGCAGCGTGTTCGAGTGTTTCCGAAAGCCCCGTGCCCAGTTCGCGAACAGCAGCGCCGCGCCCGCCACCAGCGTGCCGGCGGACTTCAGTCCCTCATCGAGTTGCTCCGGCGTGAGCGGGCGGGGTCGTTTCTCGTCCTCCGCGCACCCGATGCGCTCGATGCGGAGTTCGGCCGGCGCCTCGGTCTCCCGGTCGAGGAAGGTCTGGCGCACGATCAGCGTGCGGCTCTCCGCCGTCATCGGCAGCCAGTTCCCGTCGTGGCGCCGACTGCTGACCATGAGTTCGAAGGTCCCGTCCTCGCCGGTCTCGATCTCGCCGGCCTCGACATGGCCAGTGGGGGGCAGGCCCCCGCTCTGTCCGTAGTGGCCGGCCTGCGTGCCGAAACTCAGGTACTTCACCGTGTTGCGCCGCCCGGAGATCCGGTACTCGAAGTCGCCGTGGATCGCGGCCGTCTGGTAGTAGTTGTCCGGGTTGTCGCTCCCCAGCTTCACCGTCTCGTGGGCCACGCGGTGCAGCACCGGCGCCCGCGGATCGGCGTGCTCCACGAAGGCCATGAGCCCCCCGCGGACCAGGCGGCTGAGGTAGCGGTATCCCTCCGCCTGGTTGAACGGGTCGCGGGGCGCGCCGGGGAAGGTCAGCGCGGCCCCCGCCGCCTTCAGCGTGTCGCAGAATTCGTCCCACGCCTTGCCGCTGACCACGCGCTGCGCGGCGACGTCCGCGGGCGGCCGGCCCCGCAGCTTCCGCGCCGCGAGCGAGAGGCGCCGAAAGAGCCCGATCAGTCCGATGATGAGCCTTCTCATCGCGTCTCCTCTCCGCCCACCCCGTGGCCTCGAGGTGCGCCGTGCTTCGGACGACGGGTCGGACCGGCGAGTGTCGACGCGCTAGCCGGTCTCCGCCTCGGCAAGGAGGGCGGCGATGCTCTCCCGCAGCGTGTCGACGCCGGCGCCGGTGCGCGCGGACGTCTCGACCAGTTGATCCGCATCGAGTTCGAGCGCCCGGCGCAGCTTCTCCGTCGCCCGCCGTCGCCCGGACCGGTTCAGCTTGTCCGTCTTCGTGAGCGCGAAGAGCGTCGGCGTCCCCGTCGCCCCCAGGAAGTCGATCATCCGCTCGTCGTCGTCCGTGAGACCGCGGCGCGCGTCCACGAGCAGCACGAGTCCGAGCAGCTCGGGCGTCCGGCGCAGATACCTGTCGATCAACCGCCCCCACTTCTCGCGCACGGCCTTCGGCGCCTTCGCGAAACCGTAGCCCGGCAGGTCGACGAGCATGTACCGGTCGTCGACGAGGAAGAAGTTGATCTCGCGCGTGCGCCCGGGCTGCTTCGAGGTTCGCGCGAGGCTCTTCCGCCCCACGAGCCGGTTGAGCAGCGAGGATTTCCCGACGTTCGAGCGCCCGGCGATCGCGATCTGGGGGAGGTCGCGCGGCGGCTTCTGGCCGGCCGCGCCGACGGCGCCGACGAACTCGACCGTCCCGACGCGCGCGACCCTGTCAGCCGGCGGCACAGGCCCGCTACGCCTCCCTGCGCTTGGCCTCGGGCTCGAGGATGAGGAGCGGCTGGTTATTCTCCTCGACGGTCTCCCGCGTGACGACGACCTCGCGGATGTCCATGCGCCCCGGCAGGTCGAACATCACGTCGAGCATGATGGATTCCATCACGGCCCTCAGTCCGCGTGCGCCCGTCCCGCGGTCGATCGTCTTGCGCGCGATCGCGCGCAGCGCCTCCGGGTCGAGCGTGAGACCCACGCCCTCGAGTTCGAACATCTTCGTGTACTGCTTGAGCAGCGCGTTCTTGGGACGCTGCAGGATCTCCACCAGCGCATCCTCGTCGAGGTCGTGCAGCGCAACGAGCACCGGCAGCCGGCCGACGAGCTCGGGGATCAGCCCGTAGCGGAGCATGTCTTCGGGTTCGACGCAGGCGAGAAGGTTATCCTCATCGTTCGGCGCCACGCTCTCAGCGATGAAGTCATCGCGGAAGCCGATCTGCCGACGGCCCTGCCGTTCCTGGATGATCTCCTCGAGGCCGTCGAAGGCGCCACCGCAGACGAAGAGGATACTCCGCGTGTCGATCTGGATGTATTCCTGCTGCGGATGCTTGCGCCCGCCCTGCGGAGGCACGGACGCCACCGTCCCCTCGAGGATCTTCAGCAGCGCCTGCTGGACGCCCTCGCCGGAGACATCGCGCGTGATCGACGGATTGTCCGATTTGCGCGCGATCTTGTCGATTTCGTCGATGTAGACGATGCCGCGCTCGCACTCCGCCACGTTGTATTCGCCCGCCTGCAGGAGCCGGACGAGGATGTTCTCGACATCCTCCCCCACATACCCCGCCTCGGTGAGCGTCGTCGCGTCCGCGATCGTGAACGGGACCTGGAGAATCCGCGCCAGCGTCTGCGCGAGCAGCGTCTTGCCGACCCCCGTGGGACCGAGAAGCAGGATATTCGACTTCTCGATCTCGACGTCGTCGACGAGACTGCGGTGGTTGATCCGCTTGTAGTGATTGTAGACGGCGACCGAGAGCGTCTTCTTCGCGATCTCCTGCCCGATCACGTACTCGTCGAGCGTCGCCTTGATCTCGCACGGCGTCGGGATCTCCGTGAAGCGCCCGCCCTGTTCGCGTTCCTCTTCCTCGGCGAGGATCTCGTTACAGAGCGAGATGCACTCGTTGCAGATATAGACGTTGGGTCCGGAGATGAACTTCTGCACGGCGTCCTTGGACTTGCCGCAGAAGGAGCAGCGCAGGTGCTTGTCGCTCGGCATCGTCGCCTCCCCTCGGTCCCTCGGGTTGCCCCGGCGCTACTTGGCTACGGCAGGGCCGGGTCGGCCGTTCTTGCCGTTCCCTTCCGACTCGCGCGCGACGACCAGGTCGATGAGCCCGTAGTCCCGCGCTTCCTCGGGGGACATGAAGCGGTCGCGGTCGACATCCTCCGCGATCCGGTCGAGCTCCTGTCCGGTGTGTTCGGCGAGGATCCGGTTCAGCCGCTCCCGGGCGTTGAGGATTTCCTTCGCCTGGATCTCGATGTCCGCCGCCGTCCCGTACGAGCCGCCGGAAGGCTGGTGGATCATGATCCGCGCGTTCGGCAGCGAGCGCCGCCTGCCGGGCGTGCCGGCGGCGAGCAGGAACGCTCCCATCGACGCCGCCATCCCCATGCACATCGTCGCCACCGGGGCGTTCAGGAACTGCATCGTGTCGTAGATCGCGAGGCCGGCCTGGACACTCCCCCCCGGCGAGTTGATGTAGATGTGAATCTCGCGCTCCGGGTTGTCCGCCTCCAGGAAGAGCAACTGGGCGATCACCACGTTCGCCACATCGTCGTTGATCGGAGCCCCGAGGAAGACGATCCGGTCCATGAGGAGACGCGAGAAGATGTCGTACGTACGTTCCCCGCGGCTCGACCGTTCGATGACGTACGGTGCGAATATCGTGCTCAAATCAGTCCCTCACGTGGTTTGCGAAGCCCATCAGCTCACGTCCGAGCCGTCGATCAGAAACCGGAACGCCTTATCGATGGCGAAACGGCGGCGGAGGGGGTCGAGCTGTTTCTCCCTCGCGAGCTCGCGGCGCATCTCCACCAGGCTCTTGCCCCTCGCCTTCCCCAGTTCCGACAGGCGCTCGTCGAATTCCTCGCTCGACAGATCGAGTCCCTGATCCTCGATGAGTCGCTCGAGCACCAGATCCCGCTTGATCTGACGCTCCACCTGCGGGGTCACGGACTTGCGGGCCTCCTCGACCTGCGCGGGATCCGCTCCCTCGGGGGCGTCGATCACCCGGTCAAGATAACGCGACGTGAGACTCGGCGGCACCTCGAAGGCGTTGGCTTCGATCACCGCGTCGAGGAGCCGTTCTCCGACCTCCTCGTCCGCCTGGCGTTCGCCCCGCGCCAGGAGTTCCTTTTCGACCGCTTCACGAAGTTCCGCCAGCGTCCCGAAATTCCCGATCTCGCTCGCGAACTCGTCCGTAAGGTCCGGAAGCTCGCTGGCACGGACGTCGTCAAGGCGGATCTGCAGCGACCGGGTGGTACCCGCCAGTTCCTCGGCCCCGAAATCGTCCGGGTAGGAGACCGTGAACGTGCCTTCCTCGCCCGGCGCCAGCGCGAGGATCGCGTTTTCCACATCGGGAATCGCGTAGCCCGCGCCCAGTTCGAACCGATACGGCTTTTCCCCCGCTCCGTCGTCACCCTCGCGTTCCCTGATGGCCACGGCGACGACATCCCCGCTCCGCGGCGCCCGGTCCACGGGCTGGAGCACGGCGTTTTCCTTGCGGATGTTCTCGATGACCTCGTCGATGTCTGCGGCCTCGACGGCCACCTCGCGCCGCTTCACCCGGAACCCTCGGGTCCGCGCAAGCTCGAACGCCGGCATCACCTCCACGTCGATGCGGAACGAGAGCCGCTCCCCCGGCCGGTAGTCCAGTTCGCTTACGACGGGCTCCCCGATGGTGGAGAGGTCGTGCCGCCGCACGGCGTCCCGAAACGCCCGGTTGACGAGCGCATCGACCGTCCGTTCGTCGATGAGGGGACCGTAGCGTTCCTCGACGATCCGCACCGGGACCTTCCCCTTCCGGAACCCCTTGATGCGGGTCGTCTTCCGGAGCCTGGCGGCTTCCCGGCGCCGCGTCGCCGCCACCTGCGCGGGGTCCACGGACACATCGAGACGGCGCAGGTAGTCGTTCTCTCGCTTGATCGCGACGTCGAACGGATCCGTCGCGGCGGCTTGTGAATCGGCTCGGCTCAAGGTCGGTATGGCTCCCGCTCGTGTCTTCGTGTCTCCGCACGGGCTGCTGGCAGTCTACGGCACGAAGTGCGAAAGGGGGGATTCGAACCCCCACGGCCAAGGGCCACCAGCTCCTAAGGCTGGCGCGTCTGCCAATTCCGCCACTTTCGCGCGAACCCGCCAGGTCGAACGCAGCGCCGGGATCGGTCGGGAATGTCGGCGCCGGCCGGAACGGCGGCAAGCAGGAATCCCCGCCCCGCCCGGCGCCCCGCGAATCAACGTTCCGGGATCACGACGCTCCGGAAAGCGTTCTGCCGGCCCCCGTCGCGCGTGCGGAAGCTGAACTGAAGGCTCACGGCGTCGCCCGGCTCGAATCCGGCGATGATTCGCTCGTAGTCAGCCGCCGAGCGGACCTCCTCGCCGTTGATGTCGACGATGAGCGCGCCCTCGGGCCTGATGCCCGCCCGGCCCACCGCGCCCCGCGAATCGGCGTCGACGACGACGACGCCCGTGAACCCGGGGTCGATCCCGAAGCGCGCATGTTCGCGCGCTGCCAGACCCGCATCGTCCCGGACCTCGAGACCGAGGACGTCACCCGTCGGTTCGGGTGCCTCGGGCCGTAACGCGACGCGGGGAGGGGAGTCGTCCTCCGCCGGGATGAGACGGACGCGCGCCCGGTCGCGCTCCAGCGTGGAGCGGCGCACGACGTCCAGTTCCACCGTCTCCCCCGGCTCGAAAGCGCGGATCCGCCGCTGCAGTTCCGAAACGCCGGAAACGGGCTGCCCCGCCACGCCCACGATGACGTCGCCGCCCTCCAGTCCGGCCAGCAGCGCCGGGCTGTCTTCGAACGAGAAGGTCTGGATCTTGGCCCCCCCGACCCGATCGAGTCCGTAGAAGGCGGCGTCCGCTGCGTCGACATCGGTGATCGCCACGCCGATCAGGGCCCGCCGGACCTCTCCGAACTCGATCAGATCGTCCACGACTTCACGCGCGAGTTCGATCGGGACCGCGAAGCCGTACCCCTGGTAGTTTCCGGTCGTCGAGAGGATCGCGGTGTTGATCCCGATCACCTCTCCGGCGGCATTCACGAGCGGACCGCCCGAGTTGCCCCGGTTGATGACCGCGTCCGTCTGGATGAAGTCCTCGATCGCGAGCGGGTTGCGGTTCCGGAGGATGGAGATGTTGCGCCCCTTGGCGGAGACGATCCCCGCCGTCACGGATGAGAGCAGCGGCCCCGGCGCCGTCCGGAAGCCGGGACTCCCGATGGCGAGCACCCACTCGCCTACGGCCGTCCCGTCGCTGGAGCCGATGGGAAGCACGGCGATGTCGTCCGCATCGAGCCTGAGCAGCGCCACGTCGGTCTGCGGATCGCGCCCTACCAGCTCCACGTTGTCGAAGACCCGTCCGTCGTGCAGTTCGACGTCGATGCGCTCCGCGCCCGCGACCACGTGGTTGTTCGTCACCACGTAGCCGGCCTCCGAGACGATGAAGCCGGATCCGCTCCACTCGACGGTCTGTGGCTGCCGCTCCTCCTCGCGGTTCCGGGCGGAATCGGGCGGGAACTCGAACCCGGGCGGAAACTCGAACCCCGGCGGCGGCTCGAAGCCCGGCGGCAGCGGGGAAGCGTTCGGGAATGAAGTCTCCCGCTCCGCCGTCAGGTAGATCGTCACGACCGCGGGAGCCACGCGCTCCGTCACGTCGGCGAAGCCGTTCGCCATCGTCATCCCGGCGCCGACGGGGGCCCCGATCACCCATCCCGGATCCCGGTTGCCGTCCGCGGCGATCGAAACCGGGGTCAGGTCCAGAACCGAAGCCAGCCCCACGCCGAACGCGAACGCGATCGCCGTCGCGATCAGCAGATTCAGTCGAGTACGCAGCGAGTCGCTCATCCCTCTATCTCCCTCTCCCGGCCGTATCGTCCAGCGACCGAAGTACGAATATAGCAATCATCCCCGAACGCCGAACCATGGGATGAACGCGCGCGACCCGGGGTTGCCCACGAGCAGGCCCCGGGTCGCGCCTCGCCAGACCGGGTCGGAGGGCTACTTGTCGTCGGACTCCTCGACGATCTCGTAGTCCGCCTCGACGACCTCCTCTTCACCGGCGTCCTCCTCCTCCACCTCGAATCCGGCCTCTCCGTCGCCGTCGCCCGGCATGTCGCCCGGCGAGGCGTCGGCCCCCATCCCGGCCGCGGCGTACATCTTCTGCGCCGCCGCGCCGACCGCTTCCTGGATGGCCGTGGTCGCCGCGGCCACCTCCTCGGTGTCGTCCTGCTTGAGCGCCGCCCGCCCCCGCTCCAGCGTCTCCTTGATCACGGACCGGTCCGCGTCGTCGAGCGACTCCTTCCAGTCTTCGAGGTTCTTCTCGGTCTGGTACACGAGGGAGTCGAGCCGGTTGCGGGCCTCGACGGTCTCGCGCCGTTCCTGGTCCTCCGCCGCATGCGATTCCGCGTCCCTCACCATGCTCTCGATCTCGGCGTCGGAGAGCCCCGAAGACGCCTCGATGCGGATCTTCTGCTCCTTGCCCGTCGCCTTGTCCTGCGCGCTCACGTGCAGGATGCCGTTCGCGTCGATGTCGAAGGTGACCTCGACCTGAGGCACGCCGCGCGGCGCGGGCGGGATGCCGGTGAGCTGGAAGCGGCCGATCGTCTTGTTGCCGCTCGCCATCTTCCGCTCGCCCTGGAGCACGTGGATGTCGACCGTGTTCTGGTTGTCCTCCGCGGTCGAGAAGATCTCCGACTTCTTCGTGGGGATCGTCGTGTTGCGCTCGATGAGCGACGTCATGACCCCGCCCAGCGTCTCGATCCCCAGCGAGAGCGGCGTGACGTCGAGCAGGAGCACGTCCTTCACGTCACCGCCGAGCACGCCGCCCTGGATCGCGGCCCCGATGCCCACGACCTCGTCCGGGTTCACGCCCCTGTGCGGGTCCTGACCGAAGAATTCCTTCACGACTTCCTGGATCTTGGGGATCCGGGTCGAGCCGCCGACGAGGATGACCTCGTCGATCTCATCGACGGAGAGTCCGGCATCCGCCAGCGCCTTCTCCATCGGCGGAATCGTGCGCTGGATCAGGTCGTCCACGAGCTGCTCGAACTTCGCCCGCGAGAGGGCGAGGTTGAGGTGCTTCGGCCCCGACGCGTCGGCCGTGATGAAGGGGAGGTTGATGTCCGTCTGCATCGTCGAGCTGAGCTCGATCTTCGCCTTCTCCGCCGCCTCCTTGAGACGCTGCAGCGCCATCGGATCCGCCGACAGGTCGATCCCCTGGTCCTTCTTGAACTCTTCCACGAGCCAGTTGATGAGGCGCTGGTCGAAGTCGTCTCCGCCGAGGTGCGTGTCGCCGTTCGTGGCCTTCACCTCGAACACGCCGTCTCCGAGCTCGAGCACGGAGATGTCGTAGGTGCCGCCGCCGAGGTCGAACACCGCGATCTTCTCGTCCGACTTCTTGTCGAGGCCGTAGGCGAGCGCCGCGGCCGTCGGCTCGTTGATGATCCGGCGGACTGTGAGGCCGGCCACGCGGCCCGCGTCCTTCGTCGCCTGGCGCTGCGCGTCGTTGAAGTAGGCCGGGACCGTGATCACCGCCTCCGTCACCTCCTGGCCGAGGTAGTCCTCGGCCGTCTGCTTCATCTTCTGCAGCACCATGGCCGAGAGTTCGGGCGGCGTGAAGGTCTTGTCCGCGTGCGCGATCCTGACCTGGACGCGGTCCTGGTTGTCACCCTGGATGTCGTAGGTGACGAGCTTCATCTCCTCGCCCACCTCGGACCGCTTGCGGCCCATGAAGCGCTTGATCGAGGCGACGGTGTTGAGGGGATTGGTGACGGCCTGCCGCTTGGCGACCTGTCCGACGAGCCGCTCCCCCTCCTTCGTGAAGGCGACCACCGAGGGCGTGGTGCGCGCCCCCTCCGCGCTCGGGATGACGACGGGGTCTCCACCTTCCATTACCGCGACGACCGAGTTCGTCGTCCCGAGATCGATTCCGATGATCTTGCCCATTGGTTTTCCTTGGCTTGTGCTTGTCTGCTGTTTCCGCTGGTTCCGTCCCAGGCCGAATCGCACGGGGCGGCGCCCTGCTTCCGGCGCGCGCGCCGCGAACGCAGGAATACGTTGCAATCGCCGTGCCGCCCCGCGGACCGCCCGTGCGCCGCCTTTTCCGACAAAATGGCACCAGGGAGAGCCGCGCTCCGGCGCGGAGTGCCAAAGTGGCATGAAACGGAGCGGGGTTGTGGCGCGGAAGACGGGACGGGGTATGTTCCCCCGGCTCCCGTCGCCCCGAACCCCCAGCCGGAGTGCGCCGATGTCCCAGCGTCGCGACCCTTCCCGCTCCGCAGCCGCGGCGCCTTCGGCGATGCCGCGGGAGGGGTGGCTGCTCCTCACCGTCGTCACCGTGCTGGCTGTCGGCTTGGCCGCGGGCGCGGCGCCGCTGGCGGCGCAGGGACTCGAGGGGGTCGGCGGCGCGATCGACGAACCGTTCTTCTCCCGCCTGGCGCGGGGTCTGCTCGGGATCGCCTTCCTCCTCACGACCGTGTGGCTCTGCTCGGCGCACCGGAAGTCGATCTCGTGGCCGCTCGTCGCGAAGGGGCTCGGGCTTCAGATCGCCTTCGCCCTCCTCGTTCTCAAGACGGGGGTCGGCCACACCTTCTTCAGCGCGGTCAACGACATCTTCGTTGCCCTCATCGGATACACGAACGCCGGCTCCCGCTTCGTGTTCGGGTCGCTCGTGGACTACGCGACTCCGGTCGAAGGGGGGGCGGGCGGGGTCGTGAACATCGGCGCGAATTTCGCCTTCAGCGTCCTGCCGACGATCATCTTCTTCTCCTCTCTCATGGCCCTCGCCTATCACCTGGGGTTCATGCAGCGCGTGGTGCGGGGCGTCGCGTGGGCGATGCAGCGCACCCTCGGGACGAGCGGGGCGGAGACGACCTCGGCCGCCGGCAACATCTTCGTCGGCCAGACGGAGGCGCCGCTCCTCATCCGGCCCTTCGTGGACCGGATGACGCTGTCCGAACTCAACACCGTGATGACGGGGGGCTTCGCGACCGTGGCCGGCGGCGCGCTGGCGGCGTACGTGGCGATCCTCGTGGGGGTGTTCCCGGGGATCGCGGGCCACCTCCTGGCGGCGAGCATCATGGCGGCGCCGGCGGGGATCGTGGTGAGCAAGATGCTGATGCCCGAGACGGAAGAACCCGAGACGCGCGGCACGCTGGACATCGACCCGCCGCAGGCGCACGCGAACGTGATCGACGCGGCGGCCGGAGGGGCCGGGGACGGGCTGAAGCTGGCCCTCAACGTGGGCGCCATGCTCCTCGCCTTCCTCGCCATCATCGCCCTGGGGAACGGCATCATCGGCTGGGTGACGGGGCTGTTCGGCGTCGAGGGAATCACGCTCGAGCGGATCTTCGGCTGGGTCTTCGCCCCCGTGGCCTGGCTCATCGGAGTTCCATGGGCGGACGCGGTCGACGTCGGGACGCTGTTCGGCGTGAAGATGGTCGCGAACGAGTTTCTCGCCTTCACGAACCTCGGGGCCGGGCTCGCCGGCGACCTTCAGCTCTCCAACAAGTCGCTCATCATGTGCACCTACGCGCTGACGGGATTTGCGAACTTCAGCTCGATCGCGATCCAGATCGGGGGCATCGGGGGGATCGCCCCCGGCCGGCGGGAGGACCTGTCGAAGCTCGGCCTCCGGGCGATGCTCGGGGGGACGGTCGCGACCTGGATGACCGCGACGCTGGCCGGAGTCCTCGCGTGACCCGCGCCGCCGACATGGAGGCCGGCGTCGAAGCGGCGGCCGCCGCGCTGAGGGCCCGCATCGGGGAGCGGCTGGGCGGCGATGCGCCGCACGTCGCGATCACCATGGGTTCGGGACTCGGCGGCCTCGGGGAAGAGATCGAGGATCCGGTGCGGGTGCCCTACGAGGATCTTCCCGGCTGGCCTCGCCCCACGGTCATCGGGCACGCGGGCCACGCATTGATCGGGACGCTCGGCGGTCGGCCCGTCCTGGGCCTCAGCGGACGCGTCCACCTCTACGAGGGCGGCCCGCCGGAGCGCGTCGTCTTCTACGTGCGCGTCGCGGCGGCGCTGGGCATCCCGGTCCTCTTCCTCTCGAACGCGGCCGGGGCGATCCGGGAGGGCTGGCACCCCGGCGAACTCATGCTGATCGCCGACCACCTCAACCTGACCGGCACGAGCCCCCTCATCGGCCCTGTCGTAGGAGAGGAGAACCGCTTCCCCGACCTGACGTTTGCCTATGACCCGGAACTACGGGCGATCGCGCGCGACACCGCGTCCGAACTCGGCCACACGCTGCACGAGGGCATCTACGCGGCGATGCACGGGCCCGCGTTCGAGACCCCGGCCGAGATCCGCATGCTGCGGGCGCTCGGCGCCGACGCCGTCGGCATGTCCACGGTGCCCGAGGTCATCGCGGCCCGCGCCCTCGGCATCCGCTGCGTCGCCATCTCCTGCCTCACGAACTACGCCGCCGGAGTCCTCGACGAACCGCTGAACCACGAGGAAGTGCTCGAGACCACGAAGCTCGCCCAGGCCGACTTCCAGCGCCTCGTCGCCGAGTCGATCCGCCGCTTCCCGTAGCATGATCTCGGTCAGCCCTGGCCCACCCCCCTGGGCTGTGACGTCGCTGTTGGCCGCGGTGATCGCCGGGTGTGACCGGCCGGAGTCCACGGGGTGCGAAGTCGCGGGCACCGAGGGTTCCGCAGTGCGCAACACGAGTGTCGGGGATTGGCCCGCGGAACTCTCGTGGCGCGAAGTGTGGCGCGCCGGAGGCGCCGAAGAGGGGAGGAACTGGTCTTTCCGGCGGACGTCGCCGTAGGTCCCGACGGATCGGTGGCCATCGCGGACTGGGGTCTCGCCGAAGTCATCCTGCTGGACCCTGATGGGGAGTGGCTGGGTCCGGTCATGACACGCGGCGAAGGCCCCGGCGAGGTCCAGGCGCCGGCCGCGCTGACCTGGGTGGATGCGAACACTCTTCTCGTCCTCGACTTCGGGACATTTCGGCTGACCACGCTGGATCTCCCCTCTCGCGCGGCCAGCGCCACGGCGGTCGATCCGGCGTTCATGTCACCCGTATTCGCGTCCGGCGAGGTCACCTTCGTGGCGCTCCAACCGGATCGCACGGTGTGGCTGGAGTTCCCCGGCCGCATCGAGGACGGTTGGGAGGAGCGGTCGTTCGTCCGCTGGTCTCCCGGAACTCCGGTGAACGATACGGTCGCGCGGTCCCGGGCCAGAGCGTTGGAGCGCACGACGTTGGCCGCATGGCCGCGGCCGCTGGTGGGCGTCGGCGCGGAGACCCGGGTCGTCTCCGATCCCGGCGGGCGCTACGAACTGACGGTTTCCGACCATGATGGCACGACGCTCGTTCGGTTCTGCCATCCGGGCGAAGCGCTCCCGCTCTCGCCTGCCGAGCGCGGGGAGGGCGCCGAAGGGCGGATGCCCGACGCATGGCGGTCCGCCCTCCGCGAACTGGGAGATCCACCGAAACCGGCGATCATCTCCCGAATCGTCGTGGACGCGGACGGCCGGATCTGGGTTCAGCGCGACCGCCCCCTACCCGGTACCGCCGGCCCGCACGGAACCCCGGGAGCCCTGCACGACGTGTTCCTCCCCTCCGGACGCTTCCTCGGCTCGATCCGCCTCCCGGGAGATCATCGACTCCTGGAGGCGCGAGGCCACAGGGTATGGACGCTCCACACCGGCAGCCTCGACGAATCCTCCATCGCGGCCCTTGAGATCGAAGGACTCTGAACTCCCGCGCTCCGGCTGCGCGCCCCGCCAGTTCTACCAGCCTCCCTCCCTCCCCATATGCCCGTCCGGGCGCGTTGTGGTTGACTCTCTTGCTCCCCTTCGCCATCGTGTGCTCCCCTCGCCTCCTTGTGTGGCTGCGCACTAACATTTGATGAAATGGAAATATGATTATAGGGTTGTACAACTTCAATCCGACATTTACGTACAATGTCGGTGGCATTTACATATTCGCGAAACAGTCTTATTCCGGGACGTGGCATGCAGTGTCCATTGGCCAAAGAAAACCGCACATCCCTTGAACGCGCTTTGAAGCAACACTCCTTTGTGGTCGCCAGGTGTCGCCGTTTGGCGACCCACCAGTCAGTAGAAGTAGAGCGAAATACACCGAGGACGCGGGCCCGGCCGCGTTCCCGCTCGAAAGAGGCCGACATGACCCTTGTAGTCGCGGACACACCCCACACAGCCCGAGCGGTATGCCGAGCCGTAGGCCCAGGCGCCCGAGTGGCGCACTCCGCCGAAGCGCTCGCCGCTCTCGACGGGGCGGTCGAGCCGGTGGTGGTCGCTTGCCAGGGGCGGATCCGGCCCGAGCAGATCGACTTGTTGACGAGCCTGGAGCGCGAGCGGCCGTGGGTGCCGGTGGTTCTCGTGGCGGACCCCGATCACGAGTTGACCAGACAACTGCTCCGCGTGCGCACGGCGGCGGTGGTCTGGTTCACCGAACTGGACACGCACCTTCGACGCCGTCTCGATGCCGTGCGCGCGACTTGGGGCTTGTGGGGTCTGGCGGGTGTGTTCGAGCGCTCATCGCTGCCCCCGGCGCTCCGGAAGGCGCTCGTGCATGCGGTCCAGCGGGCCGCCGACCGACCGGTCCGCAACGTCCGAGAGTTGGCCGGGGGCGTGGGCTGCGCGCCCGTCACGCTGTTCAGGCAGTTCGGAGCGCGAGCGAACGACGCGACGACCCTGAGCGCGTTCATCGCCGGCCTCTCGGTCCTGAGGATGTATGAGCTTCGCCGGTCGGGTCTGAACTGGAAACTTGTGGTGGGCCACGTGCGACTTGGCCGGGCCACCATAACCCGGAGAATAAAGGCTTGGCCGGGCTGCCTGCCGGGGGAGCACGAGCGGTTGCCGCCGGACCGGCTCTTCGGGGCGTTCACGGCAGAGCACGTCCGGCCGATCCTTCAGGCCGCGTCGGACGAGGTGTCCACTCTCGATCAATAGTACACGGTTTGAGTCAAGGCGATACGGTTTTCGTTCTGGTTGCACGTGTTGCGCAGCGTTAGCATCGATGGCGGAGTCGTCGATGTTCGGGTTCCCCGGATCGGGAAAGAGACATGCGCAGGGCCCGGATCCAAAATCTGTTCACGTGGTCTGTCCTCACATGCGCCTTCGCGCCCGGATGCGGTGGCGTCGAGGGTGCCCAGGACGAGATCCCCGAAGATCGGCAGAGCAGGGAGGGAAGCCTCGTACCCACAGGGCAGGAGGCTCCGGGCATCGAGTTCATCGAGCGAACCACCATTGCTCTCCCCGGAGACCGCCTGCTCAGCGGCGCGGCGCTCTCGCCTTCGGGCGACCTCGTCGTCGCTTGGTTCGCCGGAACTCCCGGGGTCCGCGTGTACCGCGGATCCGGTTCGAGGGACATCCTCGCCACGGAGGTCGGGCACGTGATCGGCGTTCAGTTTCTGAACGAGAGGGATCTGGAAATCGTTGACGCCGCGAGCGGCGACGTGGTGACGGCCGACACCGCGGGCATCGCGCATTCCCGGCACAGCCTGCCGGGTTTGCGGCAGGCTGCTGCTGCGGCGCGGACGCCAACCGGGTGGATCGTAGCGATTCCCGGTTCCGATTCGACGCCGTCGCACGTGCGGTTGCCGAACGGGACCGCTACGTGGGCGCCGGACTCGACCTACACGAGAACCCTTGGGCTGGCGGGGGACGGGCGAGAAGTTCTCGTGTGGCAGAGCTTCAGCCCCCTTCGCGTGTGGCGTATCGGACACGCTACTGATTGGGTGCCTGCGGAACTCGAACGGGTCAATCCGGATTGGTTCCCCGATGATGTGGCCCGATCATTGCGGCTGGACTCCGGCATCTGGAGTTCGACATCGGTCGTCGGCGTCGGGCCCGAATACGTCCAAACGCTGGCGCACCGCGGGACCGACGAACGGCTCCTGCTCCGGTTCGACTCACATGGTCGATTCTTGAGGTACACCAGGGTCGAGGCGCCCTTCGGGTTTGTCGCCAGCGCCGCGGAGGCACGTGCCGTACTCGCAATACGAACGCTGAACGCAAGCGAACTCGTGAAGTACTCCTGGGAGAGTGTCCCAGACCCAACTCAAGAGGAAGGAAGAAAACGATGAAACGCACACGGATCTTCATGCTGGGCTTCGGTCTTGCCCTCTTCGCCGGGGCGATGTCCGCCGAACCCGCGGTCGCACAGTGCTGGGACTGTCAGTTCGGCAATTTTCCCGGTAGCGAGTGCGCCAACTGCGTGGCTGGCCAATTCGGAATCGGTGCCGAGGACTGTGCCACGCCAGAGTGCACCGACTGCGTTCTGGGAGGTAGGCTCTGTATGGTCTTCACGATGCTCGATGGCCGCGCGGCGCCCGCGGACCAGTCCGATGCGCTGCCGTCCGTGGCCTCGATCGACCTCCACGCATTCACGGCACCGTACGGATCGTCCCATTCTATCGTGACCCCCCGGCGTACCAGTGAGGCTCATAGCCGATCATGCGATGGAAGCATCGTCTCAAGACGGTACACACCCATCCAAGTGAGCGCGCTGCGAAGCGAGACGGCGCAACTTCGGCTGTAGGGAAAGAACGTATGCTTCGGATGTGGGGAGGAGTCATCAACTCTGCGGCGCAAAGGGTCGTGCTCGCGTGTGGAGTCCTTCTGGGGTCTGGCCCGGTGCTGGGCCAGACGCCGGAATGGTCCCTCCAGCGGGGCGTCGCGATCGGGAGCGTAGACGACCCCGTTTATGGCCTGTCAGCGGTGCGCGACATGCTAGCGGATGCCGACCACGTTTACGTCCTGCTCGGTCAGGAGGGGAGAGTCAGGGTCTTCGCGCGAGCCGGGGAGTTCGTTCGTGATCTCGGCGGTCGAGGTGAGGGTCCGGGGGAGTTGATGACTCCGTCGTCGATGGGCTGGCACGGGTCACGGTTGTGGGTTGCCGACGTCGGATTGCGGAGGTTCACGCTCTTCGATGTGGCGACCGGCGAAGCCGAAACAATCCCCTATGGCGTGGACGCTCCGCTGGCCTATCACTTCTTGAGCGTGGTGCCCAGAGCCATCCTCGCCAACGGCAGGCTGGTCGGATCCCCTACTTGCTCGGGGATGAGAGTCGCCGCGCGAGGTGGGATTCTGCACCTGCCGCAGCTCGTTTCCGACACCACGGGCACGCTGCGCGACACGCTGGCTCTGCTCACCGTCGCGGGCGGACCTGTCGAAATCAGGGACGGACTCGCGCCCGACGCGAGAATGTACCTGACGCATTCGCTGCCGGACGACGATCTCATGGCCTTCGCGCCCGATGGTTCCAGCGCCGTGCAGGTCAAGCGCACGAGCTGGGAGGGTTCGGGGCCCGCAGAGTTCGAGGTGGCGAAGATCGGCGCGCTGGGTGACACGTTGTTCCGACGTCGTATCGGCTATGAGCCCCGTCCCGTTCCTCAGAGGTTCTTCGTTGATGAGGTCAGTCGGAGGTTGGATCGACCAAACGTTGTCAACCGCCGAGCCCATGCTAGGGCCCTGCGCGAGTTCTACGAGCAACGCCGGTATTTTCCGCCGATTACGACCATTCGCGTGGCGAACGACGGTGCGACGTGGTTGGCCGGGCCGGACGAAGACGGCGTGCGCGAGTGGCTCGTGCTGGATGCCTCCGGGGCGAGTATTGGCCGGGTGCGGCTTCCCACAACATCGCTGGTGTCTGCGGCCAACCGAACCGAGGTCTGGGTCGTGGAGCAGGATGCGCTCGACATCCCGTACGTGGTGCGCTACGAAATCGTACCGTAGCGCACCACGGCGGTCAGGCTGCGGTCAGATGAGGTCGTAGCGGTCGAGGGTCATCACCTTGTTCCAGGCGGCGACGAACTCGTGGACGAAGGCTTCCTGCCCGTCGTCGCACCCGTAGACTTCCGCGAGAGCCCGGAGTTCGGAGTTCGAGCCGAACACCAGGTCCGCCTCGGTGGCGGTCCACCGATGCGTCGCCGTTTCCTGCCTCACGAACTACGCCGCGGGGATCCTCGACGAACCACTGAACCTTCCATCCGCCGGTTCCCGTAGCATGGCGGCCCGTTTCGTCGCCCTGCCCTGTGCGGCCGGATCGCAATCGCATGGGCGAGTCTCGGTCAGCCCTGGCCCACCCCCCTGCCGCCGCCGGTGTCCGGGAAGGGAATGCCGAACGCATGGCCCTCCAACCGGGCCACGGACGTGCTCGTCTTCGCCAGTTCGGCCCGGAGCGCACCGATCTCGCTCCCGAGCTTGTCCCGCACGTCCTTGATCTCCCCCCGGAGTTCGGCGCGCGTGTCGCGGATCTCGCGCCGCACGTCCCCGATCTCGCTCCGAAGTTCGTCCCCCAGCCTGTCGACCCGGCCGCCGAGCTTGCGGTTGCCCAGTTCGAGCTTCACGCCGACGCCGATGATGGCCAGGACCAACGTGATGAGTCCGATCACATCAAACCCCATCGCCCGAGAATCCCCCGCTGAAGGTTCACCATGACGCTTTGCCGAAGCGCCCGTCCGCACATGTCGAACCTCCGGATGCCCATCAATGTGGCCTCAACCGGCCCCCAGCCTCAAGCCGGCCAGGCTGCGGTCAGGTGAGGTCGTAGCGGTCGAGGTTCATCACCTTGTTCCAGGCGGCGACAAAGTCGCGCACGAAGGTCTCCTGCCCGTCGTCGCACCCGTAGACTTCCGCCAGAGCTCTGAGTTCGGAGTTCGAGCCGAACACCAGGTCCGCCTCGGTGGCGGTCCACCGGACGTCGCCGGTCGCGTCGCGGCCCTCGAAGGCGCCGTCGGAGGACGCCCGCCACTCCGTGCTCATGTCGAGCAGGTTCACGAAGAAGTCGTTGGTCAGCGTCCCCGGCCGGTCCGTGAACACGCCGTGGGCGGCCCCCCCGGTGTTCGCGTTCAGGACGCGCATGCCGCCGACCAGCGCCGTCATCTCGGGCGCGGTCAGCCCGAGCAGGCAGGCCTTCTCCACGAGCTGCTCGGCCTCTGACGCTCCGTTTCCGTCCCCGGCGTAGTTGCGGAACCCGTCCGCGGCGGGTTCGAGCACGGCGAACGACTCCGCGTCCGTCCACTCCTCCGACGCGTCCGTACGCCCCGGTGCGAACGGCACCTGCACGTCGTGCCCGGCATCGCGCGCGGCCTGCTCGACGCCCGCACACCCCGCCAGCACGATGAGGTCGGCGAGGGAGACCCGCTTCCCTCCGGTCTGCGCCCCATTGAACTCCGCCCGGATCGCTTCCAGCGTCTGCAGCGCTCCCGCGAGCGCGGTCGGGTCGTTCGCCTCCCAGTCCTTCTGCGGCGCGAGGCGGATGCGGGCGCCGTTCGCCCCGCCCCGCTTGTCGGTGCCGCGGAACGAGGCCGCCGACGCCCACGCCGTCGCAACCAGCCGCGACACCGACAGGCCCGAGGCGAGGACCCTGGCCTTGAGGTCCGCGACGTCCCGCTCATCGATCAGCTCGTGGTCCACGTCGGGCACGGGATCCTGCCACAGCTGCGGCTCGGCGGGGACCAGCGGTCCGAGGTACCGGCTGCGCGGACCCATGTCGCGGTGGAGCAGCTTGAACCAGGCCCTGGCGAAGGCGTCGGCGAGGTCCGCCGGGTTCTCGAGGAAGCGCTTCGAGATCGGCGCGTAGGCGGGATCCTCGCGCAGCGAAAGGTCCGTCGTGAGCATCATCGGGGCGTGCTTCTTCGAGGGGTCGTGCGCATCCGGCACGGTGGCCACCTCGGAGGCGTTGACCGGCGTGTACTGCGACTTCCCGGCGGGGCTCTTCGTCAGCTCCCACTCGTGGTCGTGCAGGTTCTCCATGAAGTTGTTGTCCCACTGCGTGGGCTCGGTCGTCCAGGCGCCCTCCAGGCCGCTGGTGATCGTGTCGCCGGCCTTGCCGCTGCCGTGGCTGCTGTGCCAGCCAAAGCCCTGCGCCTCGAGGCCGGCGGCCTCCGGCTCGGCGCCGACGTGGGACTCGGGACCCGCGCCATGCGCCTTGCCGAAGGTGTGGCCGCCGGCGATGAGCGCGACCGTCTCCTCGTCGTTCATCGCCATGCGGGCGAACGTCGTGCGGATGAACTTCGCCGCCGCCGCGGGGTCCGGGTTCCCGCCCGGCCCCTCCGGGTTCACGTAGATGAGCCCCATGTGGTCGGCGCCGAGCCCCTCCTCGAGTTCGCCGTCCGCGTCGTGGCGTTCGTCCCCGAGCCACTCCGTCTCCGCTCCCCAGTCGGTCTCGTCGGCCTCCCACACGTCCGGGCGGCCGAAGGCGAACCCGAACGTCCGGAACCCCATCGACTCCAGGGCGCAGTTGCCCGCGAAGATGATGAGGTCGGCCCACGACAGGTTGCGGCCGTACTTCTGCTTGACCGGCCACAGCAGCCGGCGGGCCTTGTCCAGGTTCCCGTTGTCGGGCCAGCTGTTCAGCGGCGCGAAGCGCTGGTAGCCGGAGCCGCCGCCCCCGCGGCCGTCCGTGATGCGGTACGTGCCCGCCGCGTGCCACGTCATGCGGATGAAGAGCGGCCCGTAGTGGCCGTAGTCCGCCGGCCACCACTCCTGCGAGGTCGTCATCACCTCCTCGATGTCCCGCTTCAACTCCTCGACGTCGACGTTCGCGAAGGCCGCCGCGTAGTCGAAATCTCCGCCCATCGGGTCCGACGCGGGCGAGTTCTGCCGAAGAGCCTTCAGGCTCAGCTGATTCGGCCACCAGGTTTCATTCGTCGTCATGGGATCTCTCCAAAAAGGTCAGCGTCAGGTCGTAGTTCGTCACGGTAGCGGGCCGCAGGCTGCGGAATAAGGCGGCGTCCGGCGGCGGGCAAGAGCCGAGCCTCCCCTCAGACGGTCGGCGCAACGTAGCGCTCGACATCGATCTGGTCCTCCCGTGCCCGTGCCCGGGCCACGTCGAAGGCGGCCTGCAGTCGAATCCAGGTCCCCGTCGTGGAGCCGAAGGCCTTCGCGAGCCGCACCGCCATGTCCGTCGAGATGCGCGCGCGACCGTTCACGAGGTTGGAGAGCGCCTGCCGACTCACGCCGAGCACTCGCGCGCCCTCCGTCACGGTGAGACCGAGGGGTTCGAGGCAGGATACGCGAACCACCTTGCCCGGGTGGGGCGGGTTCTTCATCGGCATCGTGGTTCTCCGTTCATCAGTGGGCGCAGAGCAGGGGCGATCAGGCTGCGGTCGTCGCGTTCGTAGAAGCGCTTCAGGCCGCGATGCCGGAAGTTCCGGATCATCGACCGTAGTGTAAAGCGTCTAGTGACACTGGGCAATCCATCCCCGAGGTACATTCGCATGGGCTCGGCGTCCGAACGATATTCTACCGATGGATATCTTCCAGCGATCATCGGCACCCGTGGACGAATCATGACGAGAGCGACGAGACGCGGGCTCCCACCCCGGGGGGCCACTTCATCTCCCCGTCGGGTTCGCGCCGACGCGAAGGCCGGTGTCGTCCCCATGCGCGCGCGCAACGCCGGGGTGCCGCTCGACCTCGATCTGATTCGGGGGCAGGCGGCGAACCGCAGCGCGATCGAGCGCCGGGCCGCGACGCTCGGGAAGCGCCGCAGCATCAAGCAGGAGTGGCAGACCGCCTGGCTCCTCCGCGCCGTGACGATGATCGACCTCACGACGCTAGCCGGCGACGACACCCCGGGACGGGTGGCTCGCCTCGCCGCCAAGGCGCGCCAGCCGGTGCGCCCCGACCTCCTCCGCGCGCTGGGGGCGGAAGATCTCGGCCTGCGCGTGGCCTCCGTCTGCGTGTATCCGACGATGGTCCCGGCCGTCGTCGAAGCGCTCGCCGGCGACGACATCCCGGTGTGCGCGGTCGCCGCCGGCTTCCCCGCCGGACTCACGCCGTTCGCGCAGCGGGTCGACGAGATCCACGAGGCGGTCGAGGCCGGGGCGCGCGAGATCGACATCGTCATCACCCGCCGCCACGCGCTCACCGGCGATTGGGAGGCGCTGTACGACGAGATCCGCGCCTTCCGCCAAGCCTGCGGCGAGGCCCACCTGAAGACGATCATGGCCACGGGGGAACTCGGGAGCCTGCGCAACGTCGCCCGCGCGAGCTGGACCTGCATGATGGCCGGAGCCGACTTCATCAAGACCTCGACCGGCAAGGAGAAGGTCAACGCCACGCTCCCCGTCGGACTCGTGATGGCGCGCGCGATCCGCGCCTACCGGCGACTCTCCGGCTTCCAGGTAGGTCTGAAGCCGGCCGGTGGAGTGGGGAAGGCGAAGCAGGCGCTGGAGTGGCTGATTCTCGTGAAGGAAGAACTGGGCGGGGCATGGCTCGACCGGTCGCTGTTCCGCTTCGGCGCGAGTTCGCTGCTCGCGGACATCGAACGCCAGTTGGAGCACCGGGCGACGGGGCGGTATTCCGCGTACCACCGGCACCCTCTGGGATGAGGGTCGGGATGAGGCTGAGAGGGGGTTGAGGGAGATGCCGAAGATTGCGGAACTGTTCGAGACGATGGAGTACGGTCCCGCCCCGGAGGTCGCGGACGAGGCGCGGGCGTGGATCGCCGCACGGGGTCCCCGCTTCGGGCACTACATCGGCGGCGCCTGGTGCGAACCGGCGGCCGGCGAGTTCTTCGCGACCCTCGATCCGAGCAACGAGGCGGAACTGGGCGAGATCGCGCAGGGCGGCCCCGGCGATGTGGACCGCGCGGTGGCGGCGGCACGGGCGGCCCAGGCCCCTTGGCGGGACCTCGGTGGACACGGCCGGGCGCGCTACCTGTACGCGATCGCCCGTCACCTGCAGAAGCACTCCCGGCTCTTCGCCACGCTCGAGACGCTCGACAACGGCAAGCCCATCCGCGAATCGCGCGACATCGACATTCCGCTCGTCGCGCGGCACTTCTATCACCACGCGGGCTGGGCCCAGCTCATGGACACCGAACTCGCGGACTGCGAGCCGCTCGGCGTCGCGGGCCAGATCATCCCCTGGAACTTCCCGCTGCTCATGCTCGCGTGGAAGGTCGCGCCCGCCCTCGCCACCGGGAACACCGTCGTCCTCAAGCCCGCCGAGTTCACGTCGCTGACCGCGCTCCGCTTCGCGGAACTCTGCCGCGAGATCGACCTGCCGCCGGGCGTCGTCAACATCGTGACCGGCGACGGCCGCACGGGCGCCGCCATCGTCGAACATCCGGACGTGGACAAGATCGCCTTCACCGGCTCGACGGAGGTCGGCCGCCTCATCCGCGAGGCGACGGCGGGGACCGGCAAGAAGATCTCGCTGGAACTCGGCGGGAAGTCGCCCTTCCTCGTCTTCGACGACGCGGACCTCGACAGCGTGGTCGAGGGCGTGGTCGACGCGATCTGGTTCAACCAGGGCCAGGTGTGCTGCGCCGGCTCGCGGATCCTCGCCCACGAAGGGATCGCCGACGCGCTCGCCGACCGCCTGCGCGCCCGCATGGAGACGCTCCGCATGGGGGCTCCGCTCGACAAGGGCGTCGACATCGGCGCCATCATCGCGCCGGTCCAGTTGAAGAAGATCGAGTCGCTGGTCGAGGAGGGCCGCGAGGAGGGCGCCGCGATCTGGCAGCCGTCCTGGAGCGTCCCGCGGGACGGCTGGTTCTACCCGCCCACCCTGTGCACCGACGTGTCGCCGGCCGCGCGGATCGCCCAGGTCGAGATCTTCGGCCCCGTCGTGGTTCAGATGACGTTTCGCACCCCCGCCGAGGCGGTCGCGCTCGCCAACAACACGCGCTACGGCCTCGCGGCGAGCGTCTGGACGGAGAACGTCAACCTCGCCCTCGACATCGCCTCGCAGATCAAGGCCGGGACGGTGTGGATCAACTGCACGAACGTATTCGACGCCGCGTCCGGGTTCGGCGGCTACCGCGAGAGCGGCTTCGGCCGCGAGGGCGGCCGTGAAGGCCTCCGGGAGTACGTCCGCCAGCGCCCCGAGCCCGTGGAGTCGGCCCCCCTGAAGGACTCGGAGACGGCGGAACAAGACGGGCGGCACGACGCGCGGCACGACGGGCGGGAAGGTGCCGGAGAGAAGACCCTCGCCCCCGCGCCGCTACCCGCGGTCGACCGGACGGCCAAGCTCTACATCGGTGGCCGGCAGGCCCGGCCGGATGGCGGCTACAGCCTCGAAGTCCTGGATTACCGGGGCCGCGCGGTGGGGGACGTGGCTCGCGGCAACCGGAAGGACGCGCGCAACGCGGTGGAGGCGGCGCTCGCCGCGGATTGGGCGCGCACGACGGCCCACCTGCGGGCACAGATCCTGTACTACGTGGGCGAGAATCTCGACGCCCGCCGGGGAGCCTTCGAGGACCGCTTGCGCGCCCTCACCGGCTGTGGCGCGGAAGCGGCCGGCCGCGAGGTGGAGACGTCCGTACGGCGCCTCTTCACGTGGGCGGCGTGGGCCGACAAGTGGGATGGAGCCGTCCACCGCACCCCCTTCCGCAACGTCACCCTCGCCATGCCCGAACCGCTCGGCGCAATGGCGGTGGTCTGCCCGCCGGAACCCGCTCTGCTCGGCTTCATCTCCAGCGTTTTCCCGGCCGTTGCGCTCGGGAACGCCGTCGTTGCCGTCGCTTCGGAGCGCTGGCCGCTCCTCGCCACCGACTTCCAACAGGTGCTCGAGACCTCGGATGTGCCGGCGGGGGTTATCAACATCCTCACAGGCATCGAGGAGGAACTGCGGCCCACCCTCGCCGGCCACGACGCGGTGGACGGGATGTGGTACTTCGGGACGGACGCAGGGGCCGCCGACGTGGAGCGCCGCTCCGCCTCCAACCTGAAGCGCACGTGGACGCAGGCCGCTGGCGCGCGGGACTGGTTCGGTTCCGGCGGCGAGGGGCGCGAGTTCCTCCGCCACGCCTCCCAGATCAAGAACATCTGGGTTCCCTACGGCGAATAGCCTTCCGTCGCGGAGGCGGTCTCGCCCTCAGTCGCGCGAGCGCCCTCCGGGATCGGCCCAGTGGTCCAGGGGACCGCGGCCGGAGCCGAGGCCCGGCGCCGCCGCGATGGCGGCGTGGGTGAAGGCGAGCCCCCGTTCGATCGCCGGCTCGAGGGCGAGCCCCGAGGCCAGCCCCGCCGCGATCGCGGCCGAGAGCGTGCAGCCCGTCCCGTGGGTCTCCGTCGTCCGGATGCGGGGCGTCCGCCACACCCGCTCGCGGCTTCCGTCCCGGAACAGGTCCACGACTTCCTCGCCGTCCAGGTGTCCGCCCTTGACGAGCACGGCCCCGGCACCACGCGCGAGGATCGCCTGCGCCGCCCCGGACATGTCGTCTTCGGTACGCACGGGCCGTCCGGCGAGGATCTCCGCCTCGGGCAGGTTCGGCGTGACCAGGGCCGCGAGCGGCAGGAGTTCCTCGAGGATCGCGGCTACGGCAGCCGGGTCGAGCAGCGGGTCGCCGCTCGTCGCCACCATCACCGGGTCGATCACGAGCGGCGCGTCGAAGCCCTGCAGCCCCGCGACGACCGCCCGCACGATGTCCTCGTCGGCGAGCATCCCGGTCTTCGCGGCTGCCGGCGGCAGGTCCGCCCGCACCGATTCGATCTGGCGCCGCACGATCGACGGGTCGAGCGCCTGCACCGCCTGGACCCCAAGGGTGTTCTGCGCGGTCACGGCGGTGATCGCGCTCGTACCGAACACGCCGAACGCGTGAAAGGTCTTGAGGTCGGCCTGGATGCCGGCTCCGCCCCCCGAATCGCTCCCCGCGATCGTGAGGGCGGTCGCCCGCGCCGCTTTCTTCCGGTTCACGCTCCACTCCGTTCAGGTACGCGCAGGGTCCGCACACGCGGCCCGGCTCGCCGCCGCTCCGCGCGCCGCGATGACAGCGCGTTGAGCCGCCGCGTAAACTAAGGGCATGCCGACGCGCGCGGAGATCAAGGCCTGGCGGTCGCTGCACCGCGGAAAGGGACGCCGGGAAACCGGGCGTTTTCTGGCCGAGGGGCGGCGGCTCGTCGGCGAGATGCTGGAGTGGCCGGGCCGCACGGTCGCCGTGCTGCACGCCGACGCGGCGGAGGACGAGCCGGCACTGCAGACGCTGCTCGCACGCGCGGCGGCACGGGGCGTTCGCACGGAGGCGGTGCCCGAAGCGATCGTCCGGACCCTGGCGGATGCCGCCACGCCGCAGCCCGTACTTGCGATCGGCGAGGTGCCGGCGTACGGCTGGGCCGACGTGGACGACGGCATGATCGTGATGCTCGACGGCGTGCAGGATCCGGGCAACGTCGGTGTCCTCGTGCGCACCGCCCTCGCGCTCGGAGCGGCCGCCGTGATCGGCGTCGGCGAGACCGCGGATCCCTGGGGGCCGAAGGCGCTGCGGGCCTCGGCGGGCGCGTCGTTCCGCGGCCCCGTCTTCCGCACGGACACCGGGGATGCCCTGGAGCGGCTCGCCGGGCGGGGGATCCCGCTATGGGCCGCGGCGGCCGATGCCCCGCCGCTTGAAGCGTCGCCGTCCGGACCGGTCGCGCTCGCCCTGGGCAGCGAGGCCCACGGCGTCTCCGCCCCCCTCCTCGCCGCCGCCGCCCGCGCCGTCTCCGTGCCGCTCGCCCGCGGCGTGGAGTCGCTGAACGTCGCGTCGGCCGGCGCGATACTGCTCGACCGGATGCGGACGGGGCGCCCGCTTGGCTGACCCCGCGATCATCGGGGCCGCCGCGCTGCTCGGCGCCGCCCTGGGCTCCTTCCTCAACGTGTGCGTCGCCCGGATGCCCGCCGGAGAAAGTGTCCTGCGCCCGCGCAGCCGCTGCCCGGCGTGCCGCGCGACCATCCGCTGGCGCGACAACCTCCCCGTCCTCTCATGGATCTTCCTGCGGGCGAAGTGCCGCGACTGCGGCGGCCGCATCTCTGCGCGCTACCCCGCGATCGAACTGGCAACGGCCTTCGCCTGGGGCGGCATGGCCTGGCTGTACGGCACCTCCGCCACCGCCCTGACGGGAGCGGTCCTGTTCACGCTCCTCCTCGCGATCGCGGTCATCGACGCCCGCCACTACATCATCCCCGATGCCCTCTCCCTCGGCGGGTGCGCCGCGGGCCTCGCACTCTCGGCCCTCCCCGGGTCGACACGACCGCTCGCGGCGATCGCCGGCGCGGTTCTTGGGTTCGGACTCCTCTACGTGGTGGGGTGGCTGGGCGAGAAGGCCTTCCGGAAGCCGGCGCTCGGCGGCGGCGACGTGAAGATGATGGCGATGGTCGGCGCGTTCCTCGGTCCCGGCGGTGCCCTCCTCACGATCTTCCTCGGAGCGCTCGCCGGGTCCCTCGTCTACGGTCCCATCTCGCTCCGAACGGGGAAGCCCGTGCCCTTCGGGACCTTCCTCGCGTTCGGCGCGACCGTCGCCCTCCTGTTCGGCGACGCGCTGCTCGACCGGTATCTGGAGTTGGCCGCGACCGGCGCCTGACCGTCGCTACCGCGTTTCGTCCAGGTTCTACCAGCCGCGGCTGTGCTCGATCAACTCCGCGACGATGTCGTCCGCGGTCTTCCCTTCGGCCTCCGCCTCGAACCCCGGGACGACGCGGTGCCGGAGCACGGCGGGCGCGACCGCGCGTACGTCGTCGAGATTGGGGGCGGGACGGCCATCGAGCGCCGCCCGCGCCTTCGCCGCCAGCACCGTGTGCTGCGAGGCCCGCGGTCCGGCGCCCCAGCTCACCATGCGGCGCACGAACTCCGGCGAGGAGGCCTCGCGCGGCCGCGTCGCCCGCGCCAGCCGCACCGCGTAGCCGACCACCGACTCCGAAGCCGGCACCCGCTGCACGAGCGCCTGGTATTCGAGCAGCTGGCCCGCGGTCACGACGGGGTTCACCTGGGCGGGCGGCCCACTCGACGCCATGTCCGCGATGACCGACTCCTCCTCCGCTGTCGGATACCCGATCCGAAGCTCGAACATGAAGCGGTCGAGCTGTGCTTCGGGAAGCGGATACGTCCCTTCCTGCTCGATCGGGTTCTGCGTCGCGAGGACGAAGAACGGGCGGCCGAGCGGGAACGTCTCGCTGCCGACGGTGACCTCCCCCTCCTGCATCGCCTGCAGAAGGGCGGCCTGCGTCTTGGGGGGCGTCCGGTTGATCTCGTCCGCCAGGATCACATCCGCGAAGATCGGCCCCCGGACGAAGGCGAAACGGCGCTCCCCCGTGCGCTGGTCGTCCTGGAGAACCTCCGTCCCGGTGATGTCCGAGGGCATCAGGTCCGGGGTGAACTGGATCCGGCTGAATTCCAGGTGCAGGGTTTCGGCGAGCGTCGAGACGAGCAGCGTCTTGGCCAGACCGGGGACGCCGACGAGCAGCGCGTGTCCATCGGCGAGCAGCGTGATGAGCAGCTTCTCGACGATCTCCCGCTGCCCGATGATCCGCTTCCCGACCTCCTCCTCGATCAGGCGCCGGGCGTGACCCAACTCCTCGAGCAGCCGAACGTCATCCGTTTCGACCTTTCGACCGGCTTCCAAGACTCAATCGGCTCCAGGGGTGAGGGGGGCCGCGGGAATGCGAGACCCGGGCATCGGCGAGGCCATTTCGGAGTTGACAAGAGGCCTTCAATATGGTGGCAGCAACCTAGGCCTTCAGCGCCCAGCGTCAAGCGAAACCGGCATTGCGAAATTTTTCACAAGCGAACAGATTGGGCTTGGGAAATTTTTCACAAGCGGTCGGCGCGGGGCTCCCGGATGGAGGTGTCTCCCCATGCCGAATCCGCATCCCGGTTCGACGAAGCGGCCTGAACTCGAGAAACCCGAGGGGCATGCCGGCCGCCTGCAGGCAAAGGCGGCGGGCACGGAACTCGCGAGTCTCGGCATCGCGATGGGTCTTGCGATCACGCTCCTCGCGGTCGGCGGCAACTGGCTCGACGACCGTCTCGGGACAGCACCGCTCTTCGTCCTCCTCGGCGTGTTCGTGGGGTTCGCGGGGGGTTGCTACAGCATGTACGGTCGGCTGGCGGCACGGCGCGAAAGCTCCTCGGCCGATGAGACCGACCGGGAGACGGACCGCGGGAGGTGAGCGGGAAGTGAAAGGCGTTCCCATCGGCTGGACGCGGCGTACCCCGACGTATGCGCTGGCCACTTTGGGGCTGGCGGGGGTGGCGGCGGCGTGGCTGGGCGATGGCGAGCGGATATGGGGGATCGCCGCGGCCTGGCTGATTCAGGTGGTCGCGGTCTGGCCGCTCAGCCGGGCGCTCCTGGCGGGACGGCGGGCGATCCGGCCGTGGCTGGCCGGGATCGGTCTGCGCATGGGAGGGCTGGTCGTGACGGGCGTACTCGCATGGACGGGATCGGCGACGCCCGACCTGCCCATCGCATACGGACTCGCCATGCTGGTGCTGTTGTGGACGGAAGCCTTGTGGCTGTGGCTCGCGCTCACGCGCGCGAACACCAATGAAGACCAACTCGACACGGAACGCACGACCGGATGAACCGGGTGCTCGATAGATCGATGGCCTCCCTTCGGAGTTTGACGGAGCGGGTGCAGGAGCACGCCGCCCCCGCGGCCGCGGCTGCCCAGGAACACCACGGCGACGCCCACGCGGCGGACGGGCACGCCGAGGAGTGGGGCACCGAAGTCATGATGCACCACGTCGTGGACTCGAACATCTGGGAGTTCGGACCCTTCGGCGAGATCCCTCTCCCGCAGTTGCCGGCCTTCAATATCGGCGGCCTCGAGATCGACCTGTCGATCACGAAGCACGTGCTGTTCCTGATGTTCGCGGCCATCCTCACGATCGTGACGATGTTCATCGCCGCGCGCTCGACCGAGCGGCTGGAGAAGGGCGAGAAGGCGCCGAGAGGGATCCTCAACGGGATCGAAGCCTTCTACCTGTACCTGAGAGATGACATCGTGATGGCCAACATCGGCCGTGGGGGAGAGAGGTTCGTCCCCCTCGTCATCACCTTCTTCTTCTTCATCCTCTACGCGAACCTGCTCGGCCTCATCCCCTTCGGCGCGACGGCGACGGGGAACATCATGGTCACGGCCGCGCTCGCGATCATCGCGCTCGTCGTGATCGAGACCGCGGGGTTCATCGCCCTCGGCCCGCTGGGCTACGCGAAGACCGTGTTCTTCCTCCCGCCCGGGCTTCCCGGGCCGCTGAAGCCGGTCACGCTGCTCATCATGGCCCCGGTCGAACTGATCGCGAAGTTCTCGAAGATCATGGCGCTCGCGATCCGGCTCTTCGCCAACATGACGGCGGGACACTTCGTCATCCTCGCCTTCATGGGTCTCATCCTCACCTACGGCTCGATGGTCGGTCAGGGATTGTTCGGGACGACAGTCGGCGCCGTGACGATTCTGGGGTCCATGGGCCTCGCGCTGTTCGTGATGATGCTGGAGATCTTCATCGCGCTCCTTCAGGCGTACATCTTCGCGATGCTGGTCTCGGTGTTCATCGGGTTGATTCGCCACGCGCACTGACCCGGAGGGGTCCGCGGGCAACTTCCGCGCCGGGGAGGCGCGGACGGAACGGGGGGTGTCGTTCGAACCCCCGACAGAGAAAGGAAACTGGAGCATACGATGCTGAACATGTTGACGCTGCTGCAGGGCATGTCGACGGGAGACGGCCTCGCGGTCGGTCTCGCCATCGTCGGGGGCGGACTCTCGGTGCTCGGAGCCGGTATCGGAATCGGTCTCATCGGCGGGCGCATGACGGAAGCGATGGCCCGCCAGCCCGAGGAGGCGCAGACCATCCAGACCGGCGCGATCGTGCTCGCCGTGTTCATCGAGGGTGTGGCGCTGTTCGGACTCGTGATCGCCGGCTTCATCCGCGGCGGCCTCTGATGCGTCTCGCCGGTCTCGGCGCGCTCTGGGCTTTCGCGGCGCCGGCGAAGCTGGCCGCCCAGGCGGAGACGGGGATCTTCTCGCTCAATCTGGGGCTCGTGGTGTGGACCTGGATTCTGTTCGTGGTCACGCTCCTCGTCCTGGCGAAATGGGTCTTCCCGCTCATCGCGGGCGGACTCGAGCAGAGGCACGCGAAGATCCAGGGCGCGATCGACGATGCCCTTTCCGCGCGCGATGAGGCGAAGGGGTTGCTCTCGCAGCAGGAGGCCTCGCTCGAAGCGGCCCGCAGCGAAGCTCGCGAGATGCTCGAGAACGCCCGCCAGCACGCCGACGGCCTCCGCAAGGAGATGCTGGAGGAGGCGCGGGCGCAGCAGGCGCAGATGCTCGATGACGCGCGCCGCGAGATCGGACACGAGCGGGACCTGCTGCGCGAGGAGATCCGGCGGGATGCCGTGGACCTCGCGCTGGCGGCCTCCGAGCGGCTGATCCGGGCGCGGCTGGACGCCGAGGAGAATCGGCGTCTCGTCCACGAGTTCGTGTCGGACGTCTAGCGGACCGGTGACGAACTCATGAGCGCGTCGGCGGTGGCCCGCAACTACGCGACGACCCTGTTCGAACTCGCGGCGCGGGACGGGAGCGAGGCCGAGTACGGGCGGCTGATCGAGGAGGTCGGCGACCTGTACGCGGACGTCCCGGACTTCCAGCGTTTCCTGGAAGTGCCGGCCGTGTCGCTGTTCGAGAAGAAGGAGGCGATCCAGGCGGCCCTTTCCGGGCGGGCCCCGGATCTTTTCGTACGCTTTCTGCTCGTCATCCTGGATCGCCACCGGCAGCGGGCCCTTCCGGGCATCGGGCGCGCCTACCGCGATCTTCTCGACGAGAAGGCGGGACGGGTCCGCGCCACCGTGACGCTGCCCTTCGCGGCGGATGACCGCGTCCGGAACGAAGTCGTTTCGGCGCTGGAGCGGCGCTTCGAGCGGGAGGTCGTCCCCGAGTTCCACGAGGACCCGAAGATTCTCGGCGGCGTGATCATCCGCGTCGGCGACGAGTTGCTGGACGCCTCGCTGCGGCGGCAGCTCGAGCAGATGCGGCGCGAACTGTACTGAGCCGCCGGTAACGAACAGCCGGTAACGAAAAACAGAGAAGAGAAGACGATGACAGGTTTCGACAGCTCCCTTCGAGCGAGCGAGATCAAGAAGGCCCTGCTCGAGCAGATCGACCGCTACGAGGAGGAGCTCCGGGTCGAGGAGGTGGGCGAGGTCCTCGAGGTGAAGGATGGCGTGGCCCGCATCTGGGGCCTCTCGACGTGCGTCGCCAACGAGATGCTCGAGATCACGTCCCGCGACACCGGGGTCTCCGTGATCGGTCTCGCCTCGAACCTCGAGGAAGACAACATCGGCGCCGTGATCCTCGGCGACTATCTGGCCCTCAAGGAGGGAGATCCGGTGCGCCGCACCGGTCGCGTCCTCTCCGTGCCCGTCGGCCCGGAGATTCTGGGCCGCGTCGTGGACACGCTGGGGCAGCCGCGCGATGGCCGCGGGCCGATCGAGACCGTGACCTACATGAAGGTCGACCGGAAGGCGCCCGGCATCGTGTACCGCCAGCCGGTGAACGAGCCATTGCAGACGGGCCTCAAGGCGATCGACTCCATGATTCCGATCGGCCGCGGCCAGCGCGAGCTGATCATCGGGGACCGGGGCACGGGCAAGACGGCCGTGGCGATCGACGCGATCATCAACCAGAAGGGCGAGGACGTCATCTGCGTCTACTGCGCGATCGGGCAGAAGGGTTCGACGGTCGCCGGCATCGTCGAAAAGCTTCGCGAGGAGGGTGCGCTCGACTACACCGTCGTCGTGGCCGCGAACGCGTCGGAGCCCGCGCCGATGCAGTTCATGGCCCCCTACGCCGCGTGCGCGATCGGCGAGTACTTCATGTACGAGGAAGGGAAGGCCGTCCTCGTCATCTACGACGACCTCACGAAGCAGGCGGATGCCTACCGCGAGGCGTCGCTCATCCTGCGGCGCCCCCCGGGCCGCGAGGCGTACCCCGGCGACGTCTTCTACCTGCACAGCCGCCTGCTCGAGCGGGCGGCCAAGATCAGCAACGATCCGGAAGCGATCGCCGGCCACCCGGACATCAGGAAGCCCGGCGGTTCGCTGACCGCGCTCCCGATCATCCAGACGGCGGCCGGCGACGTGTCCGCCTACATCCCGACGAACGTGATCTCGATCACGGACGGCCAGATCTTCCTCGAGACCGACCTCTTCTACTCGGGCGTGCGGCCGGCCGTGAACGTGGGGATCTCGGTCTCGCGCGTGGGCGGAAACGCGCAGATCAAGGCGATGAAGAAGGTCGCCGGACGCCTGCGGCTGGACCTGGCGCAGTTCCGCGAGATCGAGGCCTTCGCGCAGTTCGGCACCGAGCTGGACGCCGCGACGCAGCGGCAGCTGGACCGGGGCCGGCGCACCGTCGAGATCCTGAAGCAGGGCCAGTACGAGCCGATGCCGGTCGAGGAGCAGGTCATGGTGATCTTCGCGGCCACGCAGGGGTTCCTCGACGACATGGATGTGTCGAGGATTCGTGGCTGGGAGGTCGGATTCCTCGAGTACATGGGCACGAATCATCCGGAGGTCGGCGAGGCGATCCGTGACGAAAGGGTGATGTCCGACGAGACGGAGGCGGCGCTCCGCCAGGCGATCGAGTCCTACTCGGACACGTTCGTGCACGACGGCGCCTCCCGAGAGGACGCTGCGGAAGCCGCGGCATGAGCAAGTCGAGGGACATCTATCGGCGGATGAAGTCCGTCGACAGCACGAAGAAGATCACGCGCACCATGGAGATGGTCGCGACCGCCAAGCTCGCGCAGGCGCAGGGGCGGGTGATCCGCGCACGTCCCTACTCGGCCGAACTGATGGACATGATCGCCCGGCTCGCCACGCCGGACCTGGCGGAATCGCAGCCCCTGCTGCGCCAGCCCGCGCGCATCGAGCGGGCCGCGCTCGTGCTCCTGACGAGCAATCGCGGGCTGTGCGGCGCCTTCAACGCGAACCTCATCCGGACCGCGCAGGCGCAGCTCCGCGAGCTGGAGGCGGCGGGGGCCGAGGTGGAGTTCCACGTCTACGGCAACAAGGGGATCTCCTATTTCCGCTTTCGGGGCGTCGGGATGGCGCTCACCCGCAACGACCTGGGGGATCCTCCGGCGGTGGACGACGCGCGGAGTCTGATCGGGGAACTCGCCGCCCGCTTCGTGGCCGGCGAACTCGACGCGGTGCGGCTCGTCTTCGCGGAATTCCGGAACATGGTCAGCACGCCGCCGGCCGTCCGTCAGGTCCTGCCCGTCGGCGTGGGCGAGGCGCGCAAGGGTCCGCAGCCCTTCTACATCCTGGACCCGTCGGAGGAGGGCATCCTCGACCATCTCCTGCCGCTCTACGTGACGAACTCGACGTACAGCGCCCTCCTGGAGACGGCGGCGGCGGAGCAGGCGGCCCGTCGGACGGCGATGAAGTCGGCGACGGACAACGCCAACGACTTCCTCGATAACCTGCGGCGGACGTACAACCGCGCCCGCCAGGCCGAGATCACGAATCAGATCGCGGAGATCATCGGCGGCGCGGACGCGTTGGACGGATAGCGGACGAACAGCGACGGGGCGGCGGCGCCCCCGAGAACCGATAAGCCATGAGGCTGACATATGTCTGAAGGATCGACCGAACGAGGCACAGGCAAGGTCGTGCAGGTCATCGGGCCCACGATCGACGCGGAGTTCGAGCCCGAGCACCTGCCGGAGATCTACAACGCGCTCTCCCTGTCCTGGGAGGATGATGACGGGACCGTGCACGATCTCGTGTGCGAGGTGGCGCAGCACATCGGCCGCAACCAGGTGCGCGCCGTCGCCATGGACGCGACGGACGGCGTGACGCGCGGGATGGAAGTCGTGGACACGGGACACCCCATCTCGGCGCCCGTCGGCGAGGCGTCGCTGGGCCGCATCCTCAACGTCCTCGGCGAGCCCGTCGACGAGATGGGGCCGGTCGAGGCGACGGAGCGCTGGCCCATCCACCGCAAGGCGCCCAGCCTCCAGAACCTCGAGCCGAAGACGGAGATCTTCGTCACCGGGATCAAGGTCGTCGACCTCATCGCCCCCTACGTGAAGGGCGGCAAGACGGGACTCTTCGGCGGGGCCGGCGTCGGCAAGACCGTCATCATCATGGAGCTCATCAACAACATCGCGCAGGAGCACGGCGGCCGCTCCGTCTTCTGCGGCGTGGGCGAGCGCACCCGGGAGGGGAACGACCTCTGGCTCGAGATGAAGGAGTCCGGCGTTATTGACTCGACGGCCCTCATCTACGGACAGATGAACGAGCCGCCGGGCGCGCGCCTGCGCGTGGGGCTCACCGGCCTCACCGTCGCGGAGTACTTCCGCGACGTGGAGGGGCTCGACGTGCTCCTCTTCATCGACAACATCTTCCGCTTCAGCCAGGCCGGCTCCGAGGTGTCCGCGCTGCTCGGCCGCATGCCGAGCGCGGTGGGCTACCAGCCGACGCTCGCCACCGAGATGGGCAACCTCCAGGAGCGGATCACCTCGACCACCCGCGGTTCGATCACCTCGGTGCAGGCGATCTACGTGCCGGCGGACGACCTCACGGATCCGGCGCCGGCCGCGGCCTTCACGCACCTCGACTCCCAGACCGTCCTCTCGCGCCAGATCGCCGAACTCGGCATCTACCCGGCCGTGGACCCGCTCGACTCCAGCAGCCGCATCCTCAGCGAGCAGTTCCTGGGCGAGCGGCACTACCGCGTGGCCACGGCGGTGCAGCGCACGCTGCAGCGCTACAAGGACCTGCAGGACATCATCGCGATCCTCGGGATGGATGAACTCTCCGAGGAGGACAAGGTCATCGTGAACCGGGCCCGGCGGATCCAGAAGTTCCTGTCGCAGCCCTTCCACGTGGCCGAGCAGTTCACGGGCATCCCGGGCCGCTACGTCCCGCTGGAGACGACGATCGAGTCGTTCGAGCGCGTCGTCGAGGGGGAGTTCGACCACCTGCCGGAACAGGCGTTTTACATGGTCGGCGGCATCGAGGAGGCGATCGAGCAGGCGAGGAAGCTGGAGGCGGAGGCCGCATGACGGCGACGCCGTCCGCCGACCGGCGACTGCGCGTCACGGTGATCTCCCCGTCGGCCGCCGCCTTCTCCGGCGCCGCGACCTCGGTCATCGCCCCGGCGCACGACGGCGAACTGGGGATTCTGTACGGCCACGCCCCGATGGTCGTCCTGCTGGGCGAGGGCCTGCTTCGCATCCGCACGGACGACGGCCCGCGCCGGTTCCGCGTTGCGCGGGGCTTCCTGCAGGTCTTGGACAACACCGTCGCCGTCCTCGCGGAAGAGGTGGAGCCGACGGCGGAAGGCTGATCTCCTGGGGGTCCCCGGGGGGGGTGCTTGACGCCCCTCCGAACCAGGCCTATTTTACCCGTCTTCCCTGCGGGCGCCTTGGGGCGTCTTGCGGGTCCGCTTTTTTGACAATCTGGTAGCGAGTGAGAGTGCTGGGCGCCGAGTGCGTCTGAGGTGCTTGATGCCGTCAACGAAGATGGATCAAGCGATCAAGGGCACAGGGTGGATGTCTAGGCACGGACTGGCGATGAAGGACGTGGCAAGCTGCGATAAGCCAGGGGTAGCTGCAAGCAAGCGTTAATCCCTGGATTTCCGAATGGGGAAACCCGGCCGGGGTGATGCCCGGTCATCCCTTCGCTGAATACATAGGCGTTGGGAAGCGAACCGAGGGAACTGAAACATCTAAGTACCTCGAGGAAGAGAAAACAACCGTGATTCCCTCAGTAGCGGCGAGCGAACGGGGAAGAGCCCAAACCATGGAGGTGTCAAGGCGGCAGCCGTTGCTTCCATGGGGTAGGAGGGTGGTTCGTGAGAGTCTGCCGGCTCTCGGAGCGTCGCACGACGGTGAGTCGAATCCGTCTGGAAAGCCAAGCCATAGAGGGTGACAGCCCCGTAGGCGAAGCCGACGTCGCGATCTCTGGACCATTCCTGAGTAGGTCGGGACACGTGAAATCCCGATTGAATCCGGCAGGACCACCTGCCAAGGCTAAATACACGTCCGTGACCGATAGCGAACGAGTACCGTGAGGGAAAGATGAAAAGTACGCCGGGAGGCGGGTGAAACAGATCCTGAAACCGTGTGCCTACAAGCGGTGGGAGCTCGACCCTCTCTTCGTGAGAGATGTCGGGTGACCGCGTGCCTTTTGCATTATGATCCGGCGAGTTGTTCCTCAGTAGCGAGGTTAAGCCGTTCAGCGGCGGAGCCGAAGCGAAAGCGAGTCTTAACTGGGCGTATAGTTGCTGGGGACAGACCCGAAACCAGAGTGATCTATCCATGGCCAGGTTGAAGCGAGGGTAATGCTTCGTGGAGGACCGAACCGTTGTGGGTTGAAAACTGCTCGGATGAGCTGTGGATAGGGGTGAAAGGCCAATCAAACCTGGAGATAGCTGGTTCTCCCCGAAAGATATTTAGGTATCGCCTCTGAGTGTAGACTGCGGGAGGTAGAGCACTGGAAGGGCTAGGGCCCTAAACCGGGTACCAACCCCTACTAAACTCCGAATGCCCGTTAGTTGGTCTCAGGGAGGAAGTGCACGTGCGATAATGTTCGTGCGCGAGAGGGAAAGAGCCCAGACCTTCAGCTAAGGTCCCCAAGTGCTAGCTAAGTGACAAAGGTGGTGGATTTGCGGAGACAACTGGGAGGTTGGCTTAGAAGCAGCCATCCTTGAAAGAGTGCGTAATAGCTCACCAGTCAAGCGGATCTGCGCCGATAATGGTCGGGACTCAAGTTAGCCACCGAAGCTAAGGCTGCGCGCATCCGCGCGCGGGGTAGGGGAGCGTTGCCTGAGCAGTGAAGCGGGGCCGGAAGGCTACCCGTGGAGCGCAGGCAAGTGAGAATGCCGGAATGAGTACGCGAGAAACAAGGTGAGAACCCTTGTCGCCGTAAGCCCAAGGTTTCCTGAGCCATGCCAATCAGCTCAGGGTTAGTCGGCCCCTAAGGTGAGGCCGAAAGGCGTAGCCGATGGAAAACGGGTCAACATTCCCGTACCACACGATACTGCGCTTGAGTCTGCGGAGGGACGCAGAGGTGAAAGGTCCGTCGTTTCAATGGACATGAACGATGTAAGGAGGTAGGCGTTTCCGGGTAGGCAAATCCGCCCGGTGAAGCCGAGATCCGATGCCGAAGAAGTCTTAGGACTTCGCTAAGGGACCGTAATCGTACTGCCAAGAAAAGCTTCGTGGACGAGGAGTACGTGTGACCGTACCGCAAACCGACACAGGTGGGCGAGGCGAGTAGCCTCAGGCGCTCGAGTGAGTCTTGGTTAAGGAACTCGGCAAAATGTCCCCGTAACTTCGGGAGAAGGGGAGCCGGCGGTAGGTGACCCTGCCTCGCGCAGGAGAGCCGAAACCGGCCGCAGAGAATCGGCCCAAGCGACTGTTTAGTAAAAACACAGGTGTCTGCAAAGTCGTCAAGACGACGTATAGGCACTGACGCCTGCCCGGTGCCGGAAGGTTAAATGGAAGGGTTAGCTTCGGCGAAGCTCTGAAATGAAGCCCCGGTAAACGGCGGCCGTAACTATAACGGTCCTAAGGTAGCGAAATTCCTTGTCGGGTAAGTTCCGACCTGCACGAATGGCGTAACGACTTGGGCACTGTCTCAACCAAGAGCTCGGCGAAATTGGAGTCTCGGTGAGGATACCGAGTACCCGCGGCAGGACAAAAAGACCCCGTGCACCTTTACTACAACCTGATATTGGGTTCGGGCACCGTCTGTGTAGGATAGGTGGGAGGCATTGAAGCAGGGCCGCCAGGTTCTGTGGAGCCATTGGTGAAATACCACCCTTGCGATGTCTGGATTCTAACCTGGGACCGTGAAACCGGTTTGGGGACAGTGTCAGGCGGGTAGTTTGACTGGGGCGGTCGCCTCCCAAAAGGTAACGGAGGCGCGCAAAGGTTCCCTCAGCGCGGTCGGCAATCGCGCGAAGAGTGCAAAGGCATAAGGGAGCTTGACTGCGAGACCGACGGGTCGAGCAGGAACGAAAGTTGGCCTTAGTGATCCGGCGGTTCCGAATGGAAGGGCCGTCGCTCAACGGATAAAAGGTACGCCGGGGATAACAGGCTTATCGCCCCCGATAGTTCACATAGACGGGGCGGTTTGGCACCTCGATGTCGGCTCATCGCATCCTGGGGCCGGAGAAGGTCCCAAGGGTCGGGCTGTTCGCCCGTTAAAGCGGTACGCGAGCTGGGTTTAGAACGTCGTGAGACAGTTCGGTCTGTATCCGCCGTGGGCGTTGGAGATTTGAGAAGAGCCGCTCCTAGTACGAGAGGACCGGAGTGGAGTGACCGCTGGTGTACCTGTTGTCCCGCCAGGGGCATCGCAGGGTAGCTATGTCGCGAAGGGATAACCGCTGAAAGCATCTAAGTGGGAAGCCTACTTCAAGATGAGATCTCCCGCACCGCAAGGTGCCTGAAGGACCGCAGGAGACGACTGCGTTGATAGGCGGCAGGTGTAAGGCGTGCGAGCGTCTCAGCCGAGCCGTACTAATCGTCCGTGAGGCTTGATCCATATCTTCATATGAGGTCGATAAGCGCTTCAGCGCGCTCGATCGCCCTGCACTCGACTCGTGAGCCGGATCCCGGATTGCCGGCGGCTTTAGCGAGGGGGAAACACCTGGTCCCATCCCGAACCCAGCAGTTAAGCCCCTCAGCGCCGATGGTACTTGGGCGGGGACGCCCTGGGAGAGTAGGTCGCTGCCGGCGACTTTACCGGAAACGCCTCGTGTCCGTTGCGGATGCGAGGCGTTTTCTGCATCGGGGCAGGAGTGGGAGAGGGGAGCGTGGACGGTGGCTGGCTGGTGAACGCCGCGGCCATGCCGAACGGGCGGGGTGCATGATCGTCGCGGGGCCGCGGCTGCGTAGGTCGGCGGGTGGTAGGGCGTTCAAGGCTGGCGCCACCGCCCACGCTCCCCTCTCCCAGCAGTCGCCGCTGCGATGGGATGGCAGCTGGCCGTGCGGGCTAGCGCCGACACCCTCCTCCTCTGCCTGCGATACGCATCAGTTCTTGCACGACCGCCACCGGGGCGGCAGCGGACATGACGGCAGAGAGGACGGCGAGGCCGGCGCCGGTCTCGAGGACCTCGGGGGCGTTTTGCAGGGTGATGCCGCCGAT